>NZ_RZSU01000187.1:0-6845 GCF_003997585.1 Mesorhizobium sp. M5C.F.Cr.IN.023.01.1.1
GGCCGATCTCGCCTGATATTTCGGACGCCGACAGAAACGCGACCTCGACGCTCTCCACACCTTCGATGCGGGCGCGGTATTTACGCTCGTCGCCCGCCTCGGTTTCGGCAACGCCGATGTCGTGGTGGCGGTGCCCGACATCTGGCTCGATGTCGATACGATGGCCGATCTCGACGATGTCGCCGCCGATTTCCGACAGCGCCACGGCAGGCGGCTCAGGATCGCCACAAAATATTGGCGGCTGACGCAGCAATTCTTTTCGCAAAAGCACGGCATCCAGGTGTATCGCATCGTCGAGAGCCTGGGCGCGACCGAAGGCGCGCCGGCGGCAGGATTGGCCGATGTCGTCGTCGACATCACCACGTCAGGCTCGACGCTGCGCGCCAATCATCTGAAGGTGCTCGCCGACGGTGTCATCCTGCGCTCGCAGGCCTGCCTTGCCGCGTCGCGGAAGCTGCGTACGGCGGCGGACGAGGCAATCTTGCGCGACATCGCGGCGAAGATGGCAGGCGCAATCCCTCCCCCTTGAAGGGAGGGTGGGCAGCCGACGAAGGCGGATGGACCGGTTGGGTCGTTGTCGCGCGGCATGAACCGACCCTACCCGCCTCGCTTCGCTCCGAACCCTCCACTCAACGGGGAGGGATCGCCGCGCTCCAGTACCATCAACGGGATTTCCACCATCCCGGCAGGCTGATAGACTCGGCCCGCCTGCGGAGGAGACGGCGATGCCGATCAATCTCGACGAGTTGAAGAATGCCACGAACCTGCGCGGCCGCCGCCCGCGCAATGGCGCCACGTTTGTCGCGCCGGTCGACGGCCGGGCGCATGTGTCGGGCGAGCGCACCGTTCCGCTCCTGCAGCAGACCATCCCGGCGCTGCTTTCGGACACCGTCAGCAAATACGGCACGCTCGATGCCGCCGTCTTCGTCGAACAGGACAAGCGCTTCACCTGGAGCGAACTTTCAGACACGGTGGATGCCCTGGCCGCAGGCTTCCTGGCGCTCGGCCTCGAAAAGGGCGACCGCGTCGGCATCTGGTCGCCGAACCGCTGGGAATGGCTGGTGACGCAATTCGCCACCGCGCGCATCGGCCTGATCCTGGTCAATATCAATCCGGCCTACCGGCTGACCGAGCTGGATTATGCGTTGAACAAGGTCGCTTGCCGAGCGCTCGTCACGGCCGCCAAATTCAAGACGTCCGACTATCTCGGCATGATCGAGACGCTCGCGCCGGAGATCGCGACTGCGACTCCCGGCAAACTTGAGGCGAAAAAATTGCCGGCGCTGAAGATCGTCATCCGCATGGGCGAGGAGAATTCGCCCGGCATGTTCAATTTCGCCGACGTGCTGGCGATGGCAGGACGCGACGAGCATGACAGCCTCGACCGGATCTCCGAGGGGCTGAAGCCCGGCGACGCCATCAATATCCAGTTCACCTCAGGCACGACAGGCGCGCCAAAGGGCGCGACGCTGACCCACAACAACATCGTCAACAACGGCAATTTCGTCACCTCGGCGATCAGGCTAACCGTTGACGACTGCTTGTGCATCCCGGTGCCGCTCTATCACTGCTTCGGCATGTCGATGGGCACGATCGGCTGCGTCACCAAGGGCGCAACCATGGTCTTCCCAGGCGAGGGCTTCGATGCCGGCGCCACGCTGAAGGCGGTGGCGGGCGAGCACTGCACCGGCCTCTACGGCGTGCCGACCATGTTCGTCGGCCTGCTCGACCATCCGGATTTTGATACCTTCGATCTCACCAGCCTGCGCACCGGCATCATGGCCGGATCGCCGTGCCCGATCGAGGTGATGAAGAAGGTGGTGTCGCTGATGCACATGGCAGAGGTGACCATCGCCTATGGCATGACCGAGACCAGCCCGGTGTCGTTCCAGAGCAGCGTCGACGACCCGCTGGAAAAGCGCGTCTCGACGGTCGGCCGTGTCCATCCCCATGTCGAGGTCAAGGCGATCGATGCCGATGGCGCCACCGTTGCGGTCGGCGCGCCGGGCGAACTCTGCACACGCGGCTATTCGGTGATGAAGGGCTATTGGGACGACGAGGAAAAAACCCGCGAGGCGATCGATCCCGACGGCTGGATGCACACCGGCGACCTCGCCACCATCGACGCCGAGGGCTATTGCAATATCGTCGGCCGGGTCAAGGACATGGTCATTCGCGGCGGCGAGAACGTCTATCCGCGCGAGGTCGAGGAGTTCCTCTATCGCCATCCCAAGGTCAGGGAAGTGCAGGTGTTCGGCATTCCCGACCCGAAATATGGCGAGGAGCTTTGCGCGTGGATTGTGCTCAAGCCGGGCCAGATCGCCACCGAGCAGGAGATCAAGGCCTTTTGCGCCGGCCAGATCGCCCATTACAAGATCCCGCGCCACATCCGCTTTCGCACCGAACTGCCGATGACCGTGACCGGCAAGCCGCAGAAGTTTCTCATGCGCGAGGCGATGGTTAACGAACTGGGGCTGGTGACGCCGAAGACCGCCTGAGGGGCGGACGCTCCCCGGCGGAGCATCGTAGTCCTGTTGTCGTCTGGTTAGGCGTCGCAATGTTGGTCCGCCTTGCGGACGCTCCGAACATTCCCGACGCATTTCAGGAGTGGGCCTTCGCTTATCGTCCGGAACCCGGGCCAAAGCGACAGCGACGTTAGGGTAGCTGCTCTTTGCGATCGCCCGTGCGAGACGGACTCTTCCGGGGGGTGGAGAAAAGCGGTTGGCTACCTATTTCGGAAGAGAGCGGATGGGGAGACAAGGCCGAAATCTCGGCCCCAAAGCGAAAGGAACCCGCAATGGCGAAGAATACGATTTGCCTCTGGTACGATAAGGACGCCGAGGCTGCCGCCCGCTTCTACTCCGAGATATTTCCTGACAGCGTGGTGAGTGCCGTGCACCGTGCACCCAGTGACTACCCGGCCGGCAAAGAGGGCGACGTGTTGACGGTCGAATTCACAGTTGCGGGCCTTCCTTGTATCGGCCTCAACGGGGGTCCCGAGTTCAAGCACAACGAAGCGTTCTCTTTCCAGATCGCCACCGATGATCAGGAGGAGACCGACCGCTATTGGAATGCCATCGTCGGCAACGGCGGCCAGGAGAGCGTGTGCGGCTGGTGCAAAGACAAATGGGGAATTTCCTGGCAAATCACGCCGCGCGTGCTGACTGACGCAATGGCGGCTGGCGGCGACGAGGCAAAGCGCGCGTTTGATGCCATGATGACCATGGTGAAAATCGACGTCGCCGCGATCGAGACGGCGCGGCGCGGTTGACACTCCATCGCGTCTTGCGGCCAAATTGTTGCCAGAGCGTGTCGCTCGCCACCCAAGTGCGGCCGTCCAGCCGCCAGCTTTGCGTTGCTCCGACCATCAGTCACTTGCGACTAAAAACGGTCTGATTTCCCGGTTCGAGTCTCAAGCGGGACCACTATCCTGCTACTGTAAGTCGCGTATGCTGCATCTTCGGTATCCCTTCGATGATTTGGCGAGCGCGAACCGTGCCACTCAAAACCCGACTGACCGAACGTTTTGCGATCACGCATCCCATCCTCCTCGCTCCTATGGGCGTGATGGCAGGCGGACGGCTTGCAGCAGCGGTGTCGCATGCCGGCGGGCTCGGTTTGATCGGCGGCGGCTATGGCGATGAAGCTTGGCTGGACAATGAATTTGCCGCCGCGGGCAGTGCGCGCGTCGGATGCGGCTTTATCACATGGTCGCTGGCAACCAGGCCGCATCTGCTCGACCGCGTGTTGGAGCGGCAGCCCGCGGCGCTCATGCTTTCATTCGGCTCGCCTGCACCCTTCGCCGCGCATATCAGAGAAGCGCGAGTGCCTATCATCTGCCAAGTCCAGTCGATGTTGCACGCCCGTGATGCGCTCGACGTCGGCGCAGATGTAATTGTGGCGCAGGGCAAAGAAGCCGGCGGCCACAGCGGTCACCGCTCGACCTTCACGCTCGTTCCCGAGATTGCCGATCTTCTGGCGAAACAGGCGCCGCAGACGCTTCTCGTGGCGGCGGGTGGCGTTGGCGACGGTCGAGCGCTTGCCGCGGCATTGATGCTCGGCGCCGACGGCGTGCTTGTCGGCACGCGGTTCCTTGCGACTGCAGAGTCCGCTGCGCCGCGCGGATTCCAGGAGGCTATCATCGCCGCCGATGGCGATAAGACGATCAAGACCACAACCGTCGACATCGCCCGGAACTATCGTTGGCCGACAGACGAATTCGTCGCGCGCGTGCTGAGGACTCGATTTGTCGCCGCCTGGCATGGCCGCGAATGTCAGCTGGCTGAAGCGCCGACGCTGGCCATCCAGAGCAGCGACTATTGGGACGCTTTTTACGCTGGCGATGTTGAGAACACCGGAGTTTTGATGGGGGAAGTGGCCGGAGTGATCCGAAGCGTGGAGTCGGCTGGACGTGTGATCGAGGACATGGTTGGACAAGCCGAGCGTCTGCTCGCGGCCGGGCCGCGACGTATGGTCGATTGACTGCTCAGTTTCTCTTCTACCCTACCTGATTAATTGCACACCACCTCGGCCATTGCGCGGATGTTCTTGCCAGTTCGACGCATTCGTCGTGCCGCATCTCTCTTGCGCCGCCAGGCTAAGCAGATGGCGCGCTGCGGCATCGGTTCCTGGAGTGGGCAAGATCTCCAGATCGCGCAATGGCGCTGGCTGGCCCTGCCGCCATTTCCAGGATCAGCGTAACGCCGAGCCCGTGCGCCACCATCTGCAGCATCATCGTGTCGCGGGCGATCAAAGCGACCTTCGCCCGTGCGAGACGGACACTTCCGGGGTGGAGAAAAGCGGTTGGCTACCTATTTCGCAAGAGAGCGGATGGGCAAACAAGGCCGAAATCTTGGCCTCAAGCGAAAGGAACCCGCAAATGGCAAAGAACACGATTTGCCTCTGGTACGATAAGGACGCCGAGGCTGCCGCCGCTACTCCGAGATATTTCCTGACAGCGCGGTGAGTGCCGTGCACCGTGCACCCAGTGACTACCAGGCCGGCAAAGAGGGCGACGTGTTGACGGTCGAATTCACAGTCGCCGGCCTTCCTTGTATCGGCCTCAACGGGGGTCCCGAGTTCAAGCACAACGAAGCGTTCTCTTTCCAGATCGCCACCGATGATCAGGAGGAGACCGATCGCTATTGGAATGCCATCGTCGGCAACGGCGGCCAGGAGAGCGTGTGCGGCTGGTGCAAAGACAAATGGGGGATTTCCTGGCAAATCATTCCGCGCGTGCTGACTGACGCGATGGCGGCTGGCGGCGACGAGGCAAAGCGCGCGTTTGATGCCATGATGACCATGGTGAAAATCGACGTCGCCGCGATCCAGGCGGCGCGGCGCGGTTGACCCTCCATCGCGTCTTGCGGCCAATTGCTGCCAGAGCGTGCCGCTCGCCACCCAAGTGCGGCCGTCCAGCCGCCAGCTTGCGCAGCGCGGCAGCCTTCGCTTCAAGCTGGGCGATCGGGTGAAACTCGGCGATATCATTGGCTTGCTCTGCAATACGGGCAACTCGACCGCTCCGCACATTCATTTCCCTGGTGACGGCTGTCGCAGTCGGAGCCAGCGGGCTGTCGGTAGACGAATGTTCGCTGAGCGTCAGGATCCTTATCGGAGCGCTTTCGAGTGCGATTATGTTCATCACCATTTTCGTGGTGCTCGACCATGCCGAGGCGGTGGCCCGGCGCGTAGGCGAGCCGTACGGCACGCTGGTGCTCACTCTTTGCGGACAACGCGGCCTTTTGTTGCCGGCTGCCGGAGCGGCCCTCGCAACCTACTTCAGAACTGCAGCGAGTTCGATCAAATCATTTGCCATGTATTCCCAACCGTCGCGCGGCTTGACAACGGCAGCCTTCGACGGGTCATGCGCATTTGCGCGAACGACATACGCCGTCTTCAATCCGCATCGACGCGCGGCGTCCAGATCGTAGTCGTGGGCGGCAACCAGCATCGCCCTGTCCGGCTCCACGCCCAGCAGCTCGCAGGCACGAAGATACACCTGTGGCATCGGCTTATAAGCCTTGGAGACATCAGCGCCGAGGATCGTATCCCATGGCAGCCCGGCATGTTTTGCCATGTCCACCAGAAGTCGGGTGTTCCCATCGGACAGCGGTGCGACGATAAAGCGTTCCTTCAATCTGAAAAGACCCTCCACCGAGTCCGGCCACGGCTTGAGGCGGTGCCAAGCCAGATTGAGATTTTCCAGTTCGGCGCTCGGTACAGCCGATGGCATCAACCCGTATCCTTTCAGACAGGCTTCCAGGTTCTCCATGTTGAGCAGATCGAGCGGGACAAAGGGCCGCCGACCGCCGCGAACGGCTTCAACCGATGCGTCATAGCGTCCGACCCAAGCATCGGCAAAAGCACTAGCGTCGATATGCAAAGCATCGTGGCGCTTCAGAAAAGAACTTGCCTCCGCCGCTATGCTGCCGCGCCAATCGACAACGGTCCCCAGGACGTCGAAGAACAACACCTCAACTTTCGTCACTTTAGCTCTCCATGCTCGTCAATTTGGGGGTCCGTCAGTCGCGGTAAGAGGGGTCGATCTTGTCGAGCTGCCGCTTGAGATAGTCGAAATGCGCGAAAACCTGATCGTTGTAGGGCAGCCAGCCGTCCGCTTTTCTACGCCAGATCGTTGGACATGACATTGAGCGGTTGCCCGTCGATCGGCCCCAGTGTTGACTCGATCTCGTCGGCCGCCGCAACTACTTTGGCCGCATCAGAAACATCGGCGGCTATGGCGAGTGCCTCGCCGCCCTTGCCTTCGATTTCCGCCTTCAATTGGCTGAGAGCAGGTTTGTCGCGCGCGATCAGAGCGACCTTCGCGCCCTCTCGTGCGAGGCGCA
>NZ_RZSU01000188.1:0-6760 GCF_003997585.1 Mesorhizobium sp. M5C.F.Cr.IN.023.01.1.1
CCGGACGGGAGAGTTTTGCGAAGACCGAAAAGGCTGAATGAACCGCTGCGAGGCACGGCAACGTGGCAGGACTTGGGTTCCTCGCCCCGCTTGCGGGGAGAGGTGGATCGGCGAAGCCGAGACGGAGAGGGGAAATCGGCACACCCAGCCTCGAACGTCTTTTCATACGCCCGAGACGGGCTTTCTTTTCGTCTGATTGCGCAGGCCCCCTCTCCGGCCGCGGTGCCTGTCCTCGGGCTTGCCAAAGGCAAGACCCGTGGGCGGCCACCTCTCCCCCACTTCCGTACCACTTCCGTGGGGGCGAGGAACCCAAAGCCTTCCTGCAACCGATCAGGCCGCCTCCAGTGCTGCCTTCACCGCAGCGATCGCATTCTCGGCTTTCGAGGCATCCGGGCCGCCGGCCTGGGCCATATCAGGCCGGCCGCCGCCGCCCTGCCCGCCCAATGCCGCGGATGCCACGCGCACCAGATCGACGGCGCTGAAGCGGCCGGTCAGGTCGTCGGTGACGCCGACCACGACGCTGGCCTTGTTGTCCTCGCCGGCGCCAACGAAGACGACGACGCCGGAGCCGAGCGACTTCTTGCCGGCATCGGCCAGAGGCTTCAAGTCCTTTGGCGCGACGCCCGCTACCGCCTTGCCGAGGAAGCCGACACCGGCAATGGTCTCGTTCTCGGCAGGCACGCCGGCTGGCGAGCGGTCGCCCAGCGCCAGCTTCTTGCGCGCTTCGGTGAGCTCCTTCTCGAGTTTCTTGCGCTCGTCCAGCAGCGCCTCGACGCGAGCCGGCACGTCGGCCGGCGAAATCTTCAGCGCGGCCGCGACCGCCTTCAGCCGCTTGTCCTGCTCGTCGAGATGCTTTCTGGCCGCCTCTCCGGTCAGCGCCTCGATGCGGCGCACGCCGGCAGCGACGGCGCCCTCCGACACCAGCCGAACCAGGCCGATGTCCCCGGTAGCGCCGACATGGGTGCCACCGCACAGCTCGACCGAATAGGGCTTGCCGGCCTTGTCGCCGGTTACCACGGTGCCCATCGACACGACGCGAACCTCGTCGCCGTATTTCTCGCCGAACAGCGCCATGGCGCCCTCGGCGATCGCGTCGTCGACACTCATCAGCCGCGTCGTCACCGGGCTGTTCTGGACGACGATCTCGTTCGCCATCGCCTCGACGCGTTCCAGCTCTTCCGAAGAGATGGGCTTGGGATGGGAAAAGTCGAAGCGCAGCCGTTCCGGCGCGACCAGCGAGCCTTTTTGCGCGACATGGGTGCCGAGCACCTCGCGCAGCGCCTCGTGGACAAGATGAGTCGCCGAATGGTTGGAGCGTAGCCGCGTGCGCCTGATATGGTCGACCTTCAACTCGACCGCTTCACCCGTCCTGACGGTGCCCTTGGTGACCTTGCCGAAATGCACGAACAGGCCGTCGCCCTTCTTCTGCGCGTCGGTGACCTCGATGGCAAAGCCTTCGCCCGAAATCGTGCCGGTGTCGCCCATCTGACCGCCGGACTCGCCATAGAACGGCGTCTGGTTGACGACGACGCCGACGCTGTCGCCGGCAACGGCGCTCTCCACTGCAACGCCATCCCTGACCAGCGCCTGAACAATGCCTTCCGCTTGCTCGGTGTCGTAGCCGAGAAACTCGGTCGCGCCCGCCTTCTCGCGCACCGCGAACCAGACGGTCTCGGTGGCCGCGTCGCCGGAGCCGGCCCAGCTCTTGCGCGCCTCGGCCTTTTGGCGCTCCATCGCTGCATTGAAGCCGTCGAGGTCGACCGAAACCCCGCGCGGGCGCAGTGCGTCCTGAGTGAGGTCGAGCGGGAAGCCATAGGTGTCGTAGAGCTTGAACGCCGTCTCCCCGTCGAGCCGGTCGCCGCTGCCGAGCGTCTCGGTCGCGTCGGCAAGCAGGCCGAGGCCGCGCGCCAGCGTCTTGCGGAAGCGCGTTTCCTCGAGCTTCAGCGTCTCTGATATCAGCGGCTGGCCGCGCACCAGTTCGGGATAGGCTTGGCCCATCTCGCGCACCAGCGCCGGCACCAGCCGCCACATCAGCGGATCACGGGCGCCCAAAAGCTGCGCATGGCGCATGGCGCGGCGCATGATGCGACGCAGCACGTAGCCGCGGCCTTCGTTCGACGGCAGCACGCCATCGGCGATGAGGAAGCTCGATGCGCGCAGGTGATCGGCAATAACGCGGTGGCTTGCCCGGTTCTTGCCTTCCGCCTTGACGCCGGTCGCCTCTTCCGAGGCACGGATCAGCGCCTTGAACAGATCGATATCGTAATTGTCGTGCTCGCCCTGCAGGACGGCGGCGATGCGCTCCAAACCCATGCCGGTATCGATCGACGGGCGCGGCAGTTCGATCCGCTCCGCCTTCGTCACCTGCTCGAACTGCATGAAGACGAGGTTCCAGATCTCGATGAAACGGTCGCCGTCCTCATCCGCGCTGCCGGGCGGGCCGCCCGGAATGTCGGCGCCATGGTCGTAGAAGATTTCCGAGCACGGGCCGCAGGGACCGGTATCGCCCATCGCCCAGAAATTGTCGCTGGTGGCGATCCGGATGATCCTGTCCTCCGGCAGCCCGGCGATCTTCTTCCAGAAGCCCGCGGCCGCGTCGTCGGTATGGTAGACGGTCACCAGAAGCCTGTGCTTGGCGATGCCGAACTCGCGGGTGATCAGGTTCCAGGCAAGCTCGATGGCGCGCTCCTTGAAATAATCGCCGAAGGAGAAATTGCCGAGCATCTCGAAGAAGGTGTGGTGACGGGCAGTGTAGCCGACATTGTCGAGGTCGTTGTGCTTGCCACCGGCGCGCACGCATTTCTGCGAAGTCGTGGCGCGCGAATAGGGACGGGTTTCAAACCCGGTGAAGACGTTCTTGAACTGCACCATGCCAGCGTTGGTGAACATGAGCGTCGGGTCGTTGCGCGGCACCAGGGGGCTCGACGCCACGACCTCGTGACCCTCTTTGCGGAAATAGTCGAGAAATGCCGACCTGATCTCGTTGACGCCACTCATGAATACTGCCTTTTCGAGAGAACCGCCGATTGCCGGCGGAAAACAGACATGGCCTTTTAGCGGTCGCACCGCACCCTGTCCAGAAACACGGAATTGCTCCAAACCGTAGCCCTTACCGGCTGTTCAGAATGACCAGCGCTACCGGCAAAAACGCAAACCGCCGGCCCAGGGCCGGCGGCATAAACACATCGATAAACCAACTCAATTCGGGATACGCGAACTCAAACGGGTAACTTTGACTGGCACAGCCTGTATCTTACATCGCGCCAGCTTCGTCCTCGAAACCGTCGTCGCCGGTCTCGGCGCCGCCATTTTCGAGGAATTTCTCGGCGATCAGCCCGGCATTCTGCCTCAGCGCCAGCTCGATCTCGCGTGCCGTGTCGGGATTGTCGCGCAGGAACAGTTTTGCGTTTTCGCGGCCCTGGCCGAGACGCTGCGAATTATAGGAGAACCAGGCGCCCGACTTCTCGACCACGCCGGCCTTGACGCCGAGGTCGACCAACTCGCCGGTCTTGGACACGCCCTCGCCATACATGATGTCGAACTCGACCACCTTGAAGGGCGGCGCCAGCTTGTTCTTGACCACCTTGACGCGGGTCTGGTTGCCGACGACCTCATCGCGGTCCTTGACCGAGCCGATGCGGCGAATGTCGAGGCGCACCGAAGCATAGAATTTCAGCGCGTTGCCGCCGGTCGTGGTCTCGGGCGAACCGAACATCACGCCGATCTTCATGCGGATCTGGTTGATGAAGATGACCATGGTGTTGGAGCGCGAGATCGAGGCGGTCAGCTTGCGCAGCGCCTGGCTCATCAGGCGGGCCTGCAGGCCGGGCAGTGAATCGCCCATTTCGCCCTCGATTTCGGCGCGCGGCGTCAGCGCCGCGACCGAATCGACCACCAGCACGTCGATGGCGCCGGAACGCACCAGCGTGTCGCAGATCTCCAGCGCCTGTTCGCCGGTATCGGGCTGCGAGATCAGCAGGTTTTCGAGGTCGACGCCGAGCTTGCGCGCATAGACCGGATCGAGCGCGTGCTCGGCATCGACAAAGGCGCAGATGCCGCCCTTCTTCTGGGCTTCGGCCACCGTGTGCAGCGCCAGCGTCGTCTTGCCCGAGCTTTCCGGCCCATAGATCTCGACGATGCGGCCGCGCGGCAGGCCGCCGACGCCAAGCGCGATGTCGAGGCCAAGTGAACCGGTCGGCACCGTTTCTATCTCGACGACCTGCTCGTTTGCGCCGAGCCGCATGATCGAGCCCTTGCCGAAGGCACGCTCGATTTGCGACAGCGCCGCATCCAGAGCCTTTGATTTATCCACTGCTTTGTCCTCTACAAGCCGCAAAGAATTCTGAGCCATGATACATCACCCCTTGGTCGTCAATGAAGGCCGGACAATCCGTAATCCTTATTAATTTGTACCTTTTTTGTTCTCGTCTGGCAAGGGGAGACAAACGATTGAAAAACAAACAATATCGGGATTTGTTCTTTTTTTGTTTCGTGCTTTCACTCCCGGATGTATCCCGCTTCCCTCGCAGGATCGTGCTGGCATCTTACGAATCGCGCCTTCGGTTGCCGGGTTCCGCCGGACACCCTAGTCTTTGCCCGGCAACAGCAAAGGTCTCCTCCCAGGCATGATGAAGTCGCCGACAATCCTGGCCGTAGGCGGCGCCTATATAGATCGGCGCGGCCAGGTTTCGGGCGCCTTTGTGCCGGCGGCGTCGAATCCCGGCACGATGCGCGAGGATGTCGGCGGCGCCGTCTTCAATGCGCTGCGCGGCGCCGTGCGGCGCGGCGTCTCCGGCTCGCTGCTTTCGGTGCGCGGCGGCGATGTTCTGGCCGACACGGTCTCGCGCGCCATCGTTGCGGCCGGCATCGCCGATCTATCCGTGGTGTTCCTCGATCGCACGACGCCGAGCAACACGACGATAATCGACGGCGACGGCGCGCTGATCGTCGGCCTTGCCGATATGGCGCTCTACGACCTGGCGCTTGCCAAGCAGATCCGCCGTGCCAAGGTGCGCGAGGCGATCAGCACCGCCGATGCGGTTCTGTGCGACGCAAACCTGCCGTCGACCGCGCTGGAGCGACTGGTGGCGCTTGCCGCCGGCAAGCCGGTCTTCGCCCTCGCCGCTTCACCAGACAAGGCGGTGCGGCTCGCGCCGGTGCTCGACAGTCTGGCGCTGCTCTTCATGAACCGGCGCGAGGCCATCGCACTCGCCGATGTCGATATCGGTGCTGCGGAGCAAGATATCGCCGACGGCTTGAGGCGCGCAGGCCTCAAAAGCGGTGTGGTGACGGCAGATGACGGTCCGGTGCTGGGTTTCGACGAAGCCGGCGCCTTCTCGATCCCGCCGCCAAGAAAGGTCACCGACGTCGCCGCCGATGTGCTGGCGGGCGCTACGGTCGCCGCTCTGCTGCACGGCCTGACGCTGCGCGCGGCGCTGCGCGAAGGCGTTGCCGCCGCGATGCTCGCCGTCGAGAGCGCCGCCTCCACGAGCGCTATCTTTGCCGAGGCGCTGGCATTCGTGCCCGAGGCGCCAACCTGAAGCGATTATCTTAGGCTGAGCGGCTAGCGGACACACCTATTTGCCGGCGCGCAGCCCCGCCTCATAGGCCCGGCGCGCCCAGACCGCCATCTCATCCGGATCGTCGAAGGCGCTGTCGGGAATGCTCCAATACGGCATGGACACGAGCTTGCCGTGCCGCGAGCCGGTGTAGGTCCATTGCCGGCAGCCGGCCGCTTCGAATTCGGGCGCGCTTTCCGAGTCGGCCTTCAGCATCAATTCGTCACGGATGACGATGGCGACGATGACGCCGTCGAAGTAGATGCCCTTGCCGCCGAACATCTTGCGAATTCTGACCGGGCCGAGGCCTTCGAAAAGTTCGGCAATGCGCTCATTGTCCATGCCGCGATCATGTCACCCGGATTTCCCCTTGTCATCGCCGCAGCCGGCACCATCCTGACAAGTTGAAAACCAATTTCGTCGGAGTTTTTCATGCCGCTTCTACTCAAAGGGTCCTGCCGGTGCGATGCCGTCCGCTTCGAGGTGGAAAGCCACACGCCGGTGCCGTTCATGCTTTGCTACTGCTCGATCTGCCGCAAGCAGCAGGGCGGCGGCGGCTTTGCCATCAATCTCGGTGCCGATTTCGATACGCTGAAAATCAAGGGCAACCGCAATCTTGGCGTCTACCAGGCCAAGATCGAGGACGACGAGCATCCACAGTGCGAGATCTCGTCAGGCGAGCGGAATTTCTGCAAGAGATGCGGATCGGCACTCTGGCTCTACGATCCGACCTGGCCGGAGCTGGTCCATCCCTTCGCCTCGGCGGTCGACACGGACCTGCCGAAACCGCCTGAAAAGGTGCACCTCATGCTGAAATACAAGGCGAACTGGGTCGAGCCCGAAATCGGCAAGGACGACAAGGTCTTCGATATTTATCCGGAAGAATCGATCGCCGGATGGCACAAACGAACGGGAATGTGGGTGGATTAGGTCCTTCTCCCCGTTTACGGGGAGGCAGATGAGGGCAGCGCAAATGTTGCAGAGGCCGGCTCTGCCCCTCATCCGGCCCTTCGGGCCACCTTCTCCCCGTAAGCGGGGAGAAGGGAAGATCAGGCCGAAGCGCGCGCCTCGGCCAGAGCCTTCAGATCGGCCGGCTTGAGCTCAACCGATTCGCCGCAGCCGCAGGCCGAGCTCTGGTTCGGGTTGCGGAAAGTGAAGCCGGTGCGCAGCGTCGTCTGCTCGAAATCCATCTCGGTGCCGAA
>NZ_RZSU01000189.1:0-6592 GCF_003997585.1 Mesorhizobium sp. M5C.F.Cr.IN.023.01.1.1
TTGGGGGGGCGGCGTCCTTTCAGCTTGTCGATGGCCGCGATCGCCGAATTGGCGGTCGCCAGCATCGGGTCGACGACGATCACCAGCCGGTCGGCGAGATCGCTCGGCGCCTTGAAGAAATATTCGACCGCTTCCAGCGTTTCGTGATCACGGTAAAGGCCGATATGGGCGACGCGCGCCGCCGGCACCAGATCGAGCAGACCTTCGAGCAAGCCGTTGCCGGCGCGCAGCACCGAGGCGAAGACCAGCTTCTTGCCCTCCAGCGTCGGCGCTTCCATCGTCTCGATCGGCGTTTCGATCGTCGTCGTCGTCAGTTCGAGATTGCGGGTGACCTCATAGCCAAGCAGCAGCGAGATCTCGCGCAACAGCCGCCGGAAGCCGGCCGTCGAGGTTTCCTTCTTGCGCATGATGGTCAGCTTGTGCTGGACAAGCGGGTGGTCGACGACGGTGACGCCCTGCATGGTGTTCTCCTAGCTGCGCAGGTGAATAGTGAATAGTGAATAGTGAATAGGTTTGCGAGTCCTTGGTTGAGCGGAAAGACTCGCGGTTGACGGCTTCACCATCCACCATCCACCATTCACCTGCCCTTGGCGTCGAGCCGACCCAGCAGCATTGCCTTGGTCTTCCTGTCGACGAAGGCGGCCTCGATGGCGGTTCTGGTGACGGCGGCGAGCGCTTTGTCGTTCATCGAAAAATGCTCTGCGGCAATGTCGTATTCGCTCTTCAGCGACGTCCAGAAATAGGGCGGATCGTCGGAGTTTAGCGTCACCTTGCAGCCTGCCGTCTGCAGTGCCCGAAAAGGGTGATCGGCGAAACTGTCGAAGACCTTCAGCGCGACGTTGGAACTGGGACAGCACTCGAGCACGACGCCTTCGTCGGCGATGCGCCGGACAAGGTCAGGGTTTTCGATGGCGCGCACGCCATGGCCGATGCGGGAGGGGCGGATGTGGTCGAGCGCGGCCTCGACGCTCTCCCAGCCCATCAGTTCGCCGGCATGGACGGTGATGCCGAGGCCGGCCTCGCGCGCGATTTCGAAGGCCCTGACATAATCCTCCAGATCGCCCATCCGCTCGTCGCCGGCGACGCCGAAGCCGGTGACCAGCGGATGCCCGCAGCGGGCAGCGAAGCGCGCTGCCTGCTCGATCGATTCGACCCCGGCATTGCGCACGCCGGTGACGATCATGCGGCCCTCGATGCCGGTCTTGGCCTTGGCGCGCGCCATGCCTTCGCCGAGCGCGTCCGTATAGGCCTTGGGCGACAGGCCGGCCCTGCCGGCGTGGTCCGGCGAGGTGAAGATCTCGGAATAGATGGCGCCGTCGCGGGCGAGGCTGGTCAGGTAATGATCGGCCAGCCGGGCATAATCCTCCTCCGTGCGGAACAGGTCGGAGGAGAAGTCATAGGCGGCCAGGAAGGAGGTGAAATCGTGCCAGACGAAAGAGCCATTCTGAATGTAGGGCGATGTGTCCTTGCCGTATTTCTGCGCCTGGCGGACGACGAGTTCGGGCGCCGCTGCCCCTTCGATATGGCAGTGCAGTTCCGCTTTCAAAGGCATGCAGTCATCCCGTCAGGTCTGTCCAGCTCATCGACATAAGTACGATTTCACGACCGAGAAGCGCGGCCGAACACCGCGCCTTAAACAATAGCGTCGGCACCATCGATCGGCTATGGTCCCGCCGGTTTTATGGCGGATCAAAAATAATGTCGGTTGAGAGAACCACGGCCGTTGGCGGCATGGAAACGTCCTATGGTTTCAAGCGTGTAGGGGCAGGCGAGAAGCAGTCCCTGGTCAATGACGTTTTCCACAAGGTCGCGGACCGCTACGATCTGATGAACGACCTGATGTCGGCCGGGCTGCACAGGCTGTGGAAGGACGCCATGGTCACATGGCTCAATCCACCGAAACGACCGGGCTGGAGCGTTCTCGACGTTGCCGGCGGCACCGGCGACATCGCCTTCCGCATCGTCGAGGCGAGCGGCAGGAACGCCCATGCCACGGTTCTCGACATCAACGGCTCGATGCTCGCCGTCGGCCGCGACCGGGCCGAGAAAAAGGGCCTGACGGCAAACACCGATTTCGTCGAAGCCAATGCCGAGGAGCTGCCTTTCACTGAGGCCACATTCGACGCCTACACGATCGCTTTCGGCATTCGCAACGTGCCGCGCATCGATGTGGCGCTTGCGGAAGCCTATCGCGTGCTGAAGCCCGGCGGGCGCTTCCTCTGCCTCGAATTTTCCGAGGTCGATATGCCGCTGCTCGACAAGGCCTATGAGGCGTGGTCGTTCAACGCCATCCCCAGGATCGGCAAGGCGGTGACCGGCGACGGCGAGCCCTATTCCTATCTGGTCGAATCGATCCGCAAGTTTCCCAATCAGCAGAATTTTGCGGCGATGATTTCCCGCGCCGGCTTCGACCGCGTTTCTTTTCGCAATTATTCCGGCGGCATAGCTGCGCTTCATTCGGGCTGGAAGCTTTGAGGCGAGCGCAGTCATGAGCAGCGTCGGCGCTGGTTTCAGGCTCGTGCGGGCCGGCTGGGTGCTGGTCCGCGAAGGCGTCGTCGCGGCGCTGCCGGGCGACGAGCTCTTCGGTCTGCCGAAACTCGGCTGGCGGATGGCGCGGCTGTTGACCCGCCGCCGCGCGCTTGCCTATGAGCGTGGCGACCGGCTGGCCAAGGCCGTCGTCCGGCTCGGCCCATCCTATGTCAAGCTCGGCCAGTTCCTGGCGACGCGGCCCGATGTCGTCGGCAACGACATAGCGCTCGATCTCGCCATGCTGCAGGACAAGATGCAGACCTTTCCGCAGGCCGAGGCCATAGCTGCGATAGAGGCTTCGCTCGGGCGCAAGGTTGGCGAGCTCTACGCCAGTTTCGGCGAGGCCGTCGCCGCCGCGTCGATCGCTCAGGTCCATATCGCCGAAACCCTGCAGGACGGCGTCGGTTCGCGGGTGGCGGTAAAGGTCATCCGGCCGGGCGTGCGCCGCCGTTTCTTTCGCGATCTCGAAAGCTATTTCCTCGCCGCCCGTCTCCAGGAAAAATACATTCCGTCGTCGCGCCGGCTACGTCCGGTCGAAGTGACCCAGACGCTGGCGCAGACCACCAAGATCGAAATGGATCTGCGGCTCGAGGCGGCAGCGCTTTCGGAACTCGGCGAGAACACCAAGGACGATCCCGGCTTTCGCGTCCCGTCCGTCGACTGGGAACGTACCGGCCGTGACGTGCTGACCATGGAATGGGTCGACGGCATCAAGTTGAACGACATTGCCGGCCTCGCTGCCGCCGGCCATGACCTGAAGGCGATCGCGGTCAACCTGGTCCAGTCGTTCCTGCGCCACACTCTGCGTGACGGTTTCTTCCACGCCGACATGCACCCGGGTAACCTGTTCGTCGAGCCCGATGGCACCATCGTCGCTGTCGATCTCGGCATTGCCGGCCGGCTCGGCAAGAAGGAGCGCCGGTTCCTCGCCGAAATTCTCTACGGCTTCATCACCCGTGACTATCTGCGCGTCGCCGAAGTGCATTTCGAGGCCGGCTACGTGCCGCGCCAGCATAATGTCGCAGCATTCGGCCAGGCGATCCGGGCGATCGGCGAGCCGATCCACGGCCAGCCGGCTGAAACCATCTCGATGGCCAAGCTCTTGGCGCTTCTGTTCGAGGTGACCGACCTCTTCGACATGGCGACGCGGTCCGAACTGGTGCTGCTGCAAAAGACCATGGTGGTGGTCGAGGGCGTCGCGCGCACGCTCGACCCGGCCTTCAACATGTGGAAGACGTCAGAACCGGTGGTCGGCGGCTGGATATCGGGCAATCTTGGCCCGCGTGCCCTGCTGGCCGACGCGCGGGACGGCGCCAGCGCGTTGCTGGCGCTGGCCCGCCAGGCGGCGGACCTCGCCGCCCGCACCGAGCGGCTGTCGCGCGAGATCGATTTGATGGCCGAACACGGGCTGCGTTTCGACGAAAGGACGGCGCGCGCGATCGGCAAGGCCGAGGCGCGCCACACCCGCTCCGGCCGGCTGGCGCTGTGGGTGATCGCGGTGACGCTGGTTTATATCGCGTGGAAGTTGCTCTGAGTGCATGCGATGACAGCAGTGCTGTCATTGCATGCAACTCGCCTATTACTATATTGAGGCAAGGAGCAATGCCATGAGCACCATCACAATCCGTAAACTTGATGACAGGGTGAAGCAGGTGCTTCGCGAACGCGCTGCTGCCCGCGGGGTCTCGATGGAGCAGGAGGTGCGGGATTCCTTGCGTGAGGTGACAATCCCCAAAACCGGGCTTGAGAATGGGGGGTGGCGGCTGAAGGCGTCGCGTGGCGAAATCCTGGCGCTCGGACGGAAGCTGGAAAACCCATTCGACCCAAAGGTGCCCACCACCAACAATGGACAGGAACTGGCCTCGGGCATGACCCTCTCCGGCAAGCGCATTCTGCTGATCATCGGCGGCGGCATCGCCGCCTACAAGGCGCTGGACCTGATCCGCCGGCTTCGCGAGCGCGGCGCCGCCGTGCGTGTCGTGATGACCGCTGCGGCGCAGGAGTTCGTGACCACGCTGTCGGCCGGGGCGCTCTCCGCCGACCACGTCTTCACCGATTTGTTCGACCGCAATGACGAACACGATGTCGGCCACATCCGCCTGTCGCGCGAGGCCGACCTTGTCGTCGTGGCGCCGGCCACCGCCGACCTGATGGCGAAGCTCGCCAATGGCCACACCAGCGATCTTGCCTCCACCGTGCTCATCGCCACCGACAAGCCGGTGCTGATGGCGCCCGCCATGAACCCGAAAATGTGGTCGCATCCGGCGACCCGGCGCAACCGAGCGACATTGCAGAAGGACGGCATCGCATTCGTCGGCCCGGCGAAGGGCGAGATGGCCGAGAGCAACGAGGCGGGCGAAGGCCGCATGGCCGAACCGCTGGAGATGGTCGCTGCGATCGAGGCGCTGCTCGATATCGGGCCGAAGCCGCTGGCAGGCAGAAAGATCATCGTCACCTCAGGTCCGACGCATGAGCCGATCGACCCGGTGCGCTACATCGCCAATCGCTCGTCCGGCAAGCAGGGCCATGCCATCGCGGCGGCGCTGGCTAGGCTGGGCGCCGATGTGCACCTCGTCTCCGGTCCGGTCGGCATTGCCGATCCGGCTGAGGTGACAACACTGCATGTCGAAACCGCGAACGAGATGAAAGACGCTGTCGAACAGCTGCTGCCGGCGGACGCGGCGGTGTTCGTTGCGGCGGTCGCCGACTGGCGCAGCGAGACTTCGGCCGGCGAGAAGATCAAGAAGGTGGCGGGCGAGGGGCCGCCGGCGCTGCAGATGATCGAAAACCCCGATATTCTTGCCGGTGTCGGTCATCACAGGAAACGGCCCAGCCTGGTCGTCGGCTTTGCCGCCGAGACGGAGGATCTCATCAGGAACGCCGAGGCAAAGCTCAGGAAGAAAGGCGCCGATTTCATCGTCGCCAACGACGTGTCCCAAAAAGGCGGGGTGATGGGCGGCGACCGCAACCGGGTGCGGATCGTCTCGAAGGCCGGTGTCGACGAATGGCCCGAGATGAGTAAGGACGAGGTGGCGACGCGGCTTGCGGCATTGATCGCGGAGCGGCTGAAGACGATCACTGTCTAGAGCGGCGGACTTTCAAGTTGAAGCGTACCGCCGCTCTATCTTCTTGTTTGAGCATCGGATTTTCCCAAAACCGGTACCCACTTTTGGGTCCGATGCTATCCGGTCGCTTCCTGTGGCCGGGCTGCCGGTCCCGAGATCCTGAGGGCGGCGAGGCATCCCAGAATCCCGAGTGGCACGAAGGCGAGAAACAGCCAGGTGGCGACATTTGCCGCCGCTTCGCGGTTCAGGCCTTCGGAGAAACCGCTGGCATTGGCGACGATGCTGGTCAGCGCGGCACCCACCGCATAGCCAATGCGCTGCATGGTCGGCACGGCGGCGGAGGCGATCGTCTGCTCACCATCCCCAGCCGATGCCACGATCACGCGTGTGACGAAGGGCCAGGCAATGCCGAAGCCGCCGCCCTGCAGCAAGGCGCAAAACAGGATCAGCGGAATCGAACCCGCCGGCACGGCGTAGGCGAAGCCGGCGATGCCGGCCGCGATCATCAGTGCGCCGCCGGTGATGATCAGCCTCTCGCGTTCCGGCGGCGCATTGGCGACGAGGATCGACAGGATCGACCAGGCGATCGATTCGGTGGCGATGATATAGCCGGTGGTCAGGATCGGAATGCCGTGCAGGCTGGTCAGAAGCAGCGGCCCGTAGACGGCGAAGGAACAGGTCGCCACCGAAAAGGCGGCGACCATGGTCATGCCTGCGCCGACCGGCGTGCGCCATGAGAACAGCCGCGACGGGAACAGCCGCGAGCCCGGCTTCAGCGCGTCGATGCGGATGAACAGCGCAAGCCCGATCAGTCCGAGGACCAGCAGTAGAGAGGAACGCAGCAGGGCAATGTCGACCCCAGCCGTGGCAATCAGCACGACGCTGACGGCAAGGCAGCCGAGCGCGGCAAAGGGGAAGGGCGGCGCCGTTCCAGTGATCGCCTGTGGCCTGGTTGCCTCAGGCGTGTCGAGCACGATAAAGCTCGCCAGCGCCATAGC
>NZ_RZSU01000018.1:0-85550 GCF_003997585.1 Mesorhizobium sp. M5C.F.Cr.IN.023.01.1.1
GCGCACCGCCGCTTGATGGCCTGCTGTCCCGCCTCTTGTACGACGACATGGTCGGCTATCTGCCCGGCGACATACTGGTGAAGCTGGACCGCGCCAGCATGGCCGCCAGTCTCGAGGGGCGATGCCCGCTTCTCGACCATCGGGTTGTCGACTTCGCCTGGCGATTGCCGGCGGACGTAATGGTTCGCCACGGCAGAGGCAAGTGGATCCTTCGTCAGTTGCTGCATCGGTATGTTCCCAAGCGGCTGACCGATCGGCCGAAGCAGGGCTTCGACGTCCCTATAGCAGTCTGGCTGAGAGGGCCGCTGCGCATCTGGGCCAACGATCTGCTCGCCGATATGCGCCTCTCCGGAGACGGGATCTTCGACTTTGCAAAGGTGCAGACGTGCTGGCGAGATCACATTGATGGAAGGCAGGATCATTCTCGTGATTTGTGGGCGGCGTTGATGTTCCAGACCTGGCGCAACGAGGCCCATCGGCCCCCGGCGCCCGCAGCGGACCGGTATCCCGCGCTCGAATTGGCAGGAGTATAAAATGGAAGGTTCCATAATCAGCCGGAAGCAACTTCCGCGCGCCACTGAGATGCACGTAAACGCGCACGAGACCAAGCCGCGCATGAGGCGGCCGCTGCGCGAGCAGATGGACGCGCAGAGCTCCATCCATCAACTCCTCATCACCATCGCGAGGAGGAAACGGTTCCTGCTCGCCATGGTCATTCTGGGCGGTGTTTTGGCCGGGCTTGCGGGTTTTGCTGTCCCTGTGGGTTACGAGGCGACCACGCAAATTATCCTCGATGCTCCAACCAGGACTGGGCCTGCCGGCACAGAACCTGCCCCGGAGATGCTGGATGCCAGGATTGACGACAATATAACCATGCTCTTGTCGCAAGGACATCTGCGTCGCGTGATGGCAGCGCTGCGCAAGACGGAGGCCGGCGGCACTGCCGAACAAGGTGATGCCGGAACTGGAAGTTCTCGTCCCGACCCTGCTCGCGGCGGCCGGTCGATTTTGCGCTCATTTGCAGACGGCCTGCTGGGCGGAATATGGCCGCAGGGCAAGCCGGAAGCTGCGGATGCGGCTGAACTAAAGGCGTTGCGAAAGGGCACGAGGGTTGGACAGGAACTGCGGTCGAGAGTCATCAGCATAGGCTTTACCGACCACGATCCGACGCGAGCCGCTATGGTGGCCAATACGTTCGCCCGATTGTTCATCGACGATCTCGCAATGAGACGCCAGGCAGCGGATAGACTGGAACTCACCTCGATAGTCGCTGCCTTGCCGGGCGTACAACGCGATCTGGCAGAAGCGACCGATCGTCTGGAAAAGTATCGGCTGAGCCATGGTGCAGTCGACCAAGGTGCTGCGGACAACGCTGCCAAGGAGACGGCTGAACTCAGCCAGCAGATTTCCTTGTCGAAAGCGGATCTCTCCGCCACGGAATCTCGGCTTCAACATATTCAGGAGTTGCGAAAGGAGAGAGCATCGGTCGCCTCCCTCGCTCAAGCTATCGGATCACCGGCGCTGGCCGACCTGGCGGCTCGCCAGGCCAATGACACGGCACATAAAAATCTGAGCGATGCGATCAACCGCGAGATCGAACAAGGCACTGCTCGTATCGCTGCGGAAGCCAGCATCTACCGGGCCCAGATTGCAGCTCTGGAAAGTCGCAAGAATGTGCTCGACGCGGTTGTGGCCGATACGGCCGGCCGGCTGTCCGGGCTGCGTGCACTCGAGCCGCAGGTCAGTATCTTGACGGAACGATACAACCAGCTTCTGACCCAGCAACAGGACTTGATACGGCGCATCGCAACTCCTTCGGCCGGAGTGTCGGTCCTTTCGGCGGCATGGCCGCCGACGGTTCCTAAGACCCTGTCGCCGATTTTCCTTATTCCACCCGGTATGGTTGTGTTTGGGCTTCTTGGCGGGGTCTTCGTTGTCGTTCGCAACCGCCTCGATCAGACCTTGCGGGGCGAGGCCGAAGCTGAAGCAGCGCTCGGGGTTCCGTGCCTGGGGCTGATACCACAAGCTGCCACAATGCACGCCAGACGGCTGAAGCAGCTGGTGTTAGCCCAGCAGAGGTCCAGATACAGCCGCGCCGTGACATCCCTGCTTGTCACCGCAGCACCCAAGCAAGCGAGGGATCGCTCGTCGCACATCATTCTCGTAACGTCCAGCGTCCAGGATGATGGCAAGACCGAGCTTGCATGGAGCTTGGCCCTGGCAGCCACCCGACTGGGGGGGCGAGTGCTTTTCCTCGATCTTGACCGCACGGGCGCTCGCCTCACGAACGAATTCCTGGATGAATTCACGGCGCTCAAGCCACACAACTTTTTCGGGGACTATGTGAGTGAACGCTGTGCCTTGCACGAGGCAATCGCGGGAATGCCTGAAATCGGAATCGACTTCATGGCTCTCGCACCGTCGGAGGATCTGCTGGCGTTGCTGTCCACGGTCGACAGTTCCCTGTTCACGGATGAGCTGCACTCGATCTACAGCGTCGTCATCGTAAATGGACCGCTGGGACTTGGAGGGCCGGAGGCCGGGCTTCTGACGGGCTGGGCTGATGCGGTTCTTTTCGCCATTCGCTGGGGCAGGACGCGACGCAGCATCGCACGCGGTGTTTTGGAAACGCTTGCGAGCGATGCGTCAGTTTCGGTCCCTGTCGGGAGCGTTCTCACGCAGGTTAATCTCAAGAAGCACGCCGGTTATCAGTTCGGGGACAGCGCTGATCTTTTGCTCGAGGAAACATCATGAGCGTCACAAGCGGACTTCGAAGCAACGATGGTCGCGGAAATCGCGCGGGTATTGCCACGATCGGATTGGACCCATGATCATTGAACTCTTCGGACCGCCTGGATCCGGCAAGAGAACCTTTGCTCACGCCCTTGCCCGGCGACTGCGGGACGAGGGGTACCACGCCAAGGTTGCCCTCAGTCACCGGCCTCGCCAGAGGGGATCGAGCGTCGATCTTGGAATCTTTCTGGCTATTTTCAGGATCATATCGGCAATATTTTCAACATTAAAAATCCTGCTTTCTCCGAGAGGCAGGATCAAGGATCTTTCAACGTCCCTTTCCATGATAAGAGTGATGCCGCCAGAAAAAAGAATATGGCGGGCCCGGCTCTGGCAGCACATCTTGAAGCTTTCGCGCCGCTGGGATGAGGCCAATCAATCCAGAGAAGTAGTCATATTCGATCAGGGCTACGTCCAGGCGATTGCGTCGCTGGCAATGTTCAATGGAACCGCAGACAAGGTTGCGCTGGCAAAGGCACTCAGCCTGGCGCCCGCAGCTGATTTCACGCTCAGAGTTGTTGCACCACGCGCGATCGTGGAGACGCGCTTGCAGCAGCGGATGGAGCATGAAGCGCCTGCGGAGCGCATTTTTGAGGCAGATTTTGACACAAACATGCGCAGTTTTGGGGTATTTCAAAGCATAAACGACATTCTCGTCGAGTCTGACCGAAAAATTATTCCGATCCACACTCTCAACGATCAGTCCTCGTTAGAAGGCATTCAGTGTGCCGAGCGGAAGATAATCTCGAAAATTTTGCAAGCCGGCGGGGGACCTGCGGCCAAAGGCAGCCGAGGCCATGAGATACCCGACGCTGACCACGACTGTAATGATATGAAGACCGCACGAACTTCTGCGGCCTCTCTTGCCGCCGGGGATATAGTTTTGTCCCACAACAAAGACATGGGTCGGAGTCTCGGCTACGCCAGCATCTTCGCTCTTTTGATCTATATCGGTGGTGCGGGGTTGACCAGCTTGGCGCAATTGTTGATTGCGCGCCTCGTCGGTTCCACCAGCTATGGCATCTATTCCTATGCCCTGGCCTGGACCTCCGTGCTTGGCTATCTTGCAACGCTTGGTTTCAATGTCTCCCTACTACGCTTCGTGTCCGCCTACAGGGCAAACGGGCGGCTTGACCTGGCACATGGTGTCGTCAGGTTTGCTCTGCAAAGATCGCTGGCGGCGGCGACACTGTTCGGCATGATCGGCGCCGCTCTGATCTATTTCTTTTCAGATCCTTCTCACAAGGAACTTGAAATCAGCCAGCTCCTTGGCATGGCAGCAGTGCCTTTGGTCACCGCCTCCGCGCTGGGTGCAGCACTTATTCGTGCCTTCGGCGGTGGTGTCTCAGCCCTCCTGCCGGAACGCATCGTACGCGACGGCCTGTTGTTGATGTTGCTGGGAGTCGCGGCCTTTTCCGGATCATGGACCCTCAACGCACCCCTGGTGATGCAAGCGGTGCTGACAAGTTCGGGCATCACGGTCGGACTGGTGTTCATCATGGTGACAAGGTTTCAGCCGCCCGGTTTGCGGCAGACTCAACCCAGCGACGCGTCGCAAGAGTGGTGGGCGGCGGTTCCGCCGATTATGCTCATGGCCGGGCTCGATGTTTTCATCAGTCGGGCCGGGGTTATGGTGCTGGGCTGGACAGGTCATATTCGAGACGCAGGTATCTTCGCCTTGGGACTGAATGTTGCGTTGCTTGTGAGTCTTGCCCTCGTTGCCGTCGGGGTGATGTTTTCGCCAGCAGCTGCTGCCCTTCATACCCGAGGCGATCGGAAGGGCCTGCAGCAGTTATTTTCACGAGCCGCCATACTTTCCTCTGCCGGCGCCATAGCGATGGCCATCCCGCTGGTTGTGATCGTCAAACCTCTCATGAACTGGTTCGGTGAGGATTTCAGCACAGGAGCACCCATCGCGCGGGTACTGATGCTCGGATATGTCTTTGTCGCGCTGTGCGGACCCCAGCTGAATCTCTTGACCATGACCGGAAACGAATGGGCAGCAGCAGCCGCCATGATCGTTGGCGCAGTCGCCGGTATCATAGGTTGTGCGGCAGGAATCGAGCTTTACGGTCCGCTGGGTGCTGCAGTGGGCCTGGCGCTTGCATTGGCCGTTTGGAACCTGGCGATGGCGATCTATATCAGAAAACGACTGAAGATCATGCCTGCGCTGATCTTTGCGCTAACGTCGTTCAGAACAGGTGCAGTCGACGGCCAGCACCAGCAACGGTATTGGTTCTTGCGCTGACCTGAGATTTTCGGAGCTGGATTCCAAATTCGCTCATTGGGCCGCTCCAACACTGGGCCGCTCCAGAATCGATTTTGCGAATATCAGATCACACTGACAGCGCCGCCCGACAGGTGCGCGGCCGACACCTCGGGCTCTCAGACCCGCATGAACGCTTTGTGCTGGCTGCAGCATCCGTCCCATAAAATTGTCGACCTTTGCGCTCCGTCCTCGAGCGCTGTCGCGGGTGCGGAGCCGACGGCATTGTGAAGGTCGCTGACGTTACTCACTCGTTGACCCGCATGCCCCTGTGTGAAGTCGAACATCGTGGCGTTTCTCAATGTGCTTGAGGGCTGCTGGCACTTCGGCATTGATCACCTCGTTTACGCCTCGTCGAGCCGGCCATACCGTTTTCCGAGCACCATGGCGCCGCATCGCGTGTGCAATATCGGCAATGACCGGCCAGAAGAGATCAGCTGGCTGATTCAATCATCGGCTGGCCAGCGATGTACCTTTGCCGCCCCGGCGACGTTTCTGGACACTCGCGCCGGCGCACGCCGGCCCTAAGCGGCGAGGTGCACAAAGTGTGTCGGCTGAAAGTCTGATAACAGCAGCTGAAGGCGCGCCGAGTCCGCCAGATCCATTCGCAGCGGGGTGAACCCCCGGCTCGGCACAGAGGCGTGCAAAACCCGCTTCGTTAGTGTTGAATTATAAAAGGGGTGTGAAATTGTCGACGTTCACGACCTCGATTCCGTGCCGCCCAAGCCGCAAGGCCACGTGATAGCCAAGGAAGCCTGCGGCACCGGTGACGAGGATCGAACCTGCCCGAGCCAGTTCCACCGCGGAGCGGTCTGACCGCGATCAAACGGATTCCATCTTCAGCGCGCGGAAAGAGCAGACTGGTTGTGTGGATCATTGTCCAACCGGTGGTCCCCGCCGCGGACGCTGTACGCCGGCGCATCGGAGCCGGCCGTAGTTGGGCAACCTATGTAGGAACGGCTCCAAATTCCGGTCGCCTGAATCTTGGTGGATGCCGACGCCCGGCGCCTGGGAACCGGACCATGGTCCCGAAAATGCGCTAACCGGCTTTCAGGAAAGATCATGGTAAAATAACAAGTTAGAGTTCCATCCCGATTTTATCGGGATGGAACATGCTCTAGGCGGCGGCCCTTACGGCAACACCGAAATGCGCCCCAGAAGAGCCACCAGCTCCGCCTGACGTCTCGTTTCGGTCTTGGCGAATAGCGAGGCAAGCTGGGAGCGGATCGTGGTGCGGCTGAGGCGCCAACTGCGGGCGATCTCCAACGGCGCATCGCCCTGAGCCAAGCGCAGCGCAAGGTGCGTTTCCGCGCTCGTCAAGCCAAACATCCTTTGCAGTGTCTGGGGATTTGGCCCCGACCTGTTCTCACGGTCCAGCAATGCCACAATGCTCGTCCCGTCAGGAGCGATAAGGCCGTTCTCTTTCAATATCACCGGCCTGTCGCTTCTGCTGCGGATCACCACCCAAGACAGTGAACCCGGCAGGAAATGGGCCGGAACATTTGCGATCAGCCGCCTTAGGGCTATCGAAAGCTCACCGGCTGTATCAGCCGCTTCGCCCTGACGCTCCAATGTGGTTTGAGCGGCTGCGTTCCATTCGATTACTTTTCTTTCGCGGTTCAGTACGAGATAACCACAGCCGATGCGATCAAGCATGCCGGTGATGGATTCCAGACTGCGTCTCCTTGGTTCGTCGACCCCTGCGTCCGGTCGATCCGATGCACGAGCTAAAGGATAAGCATATGAGGGTCGCATCATCTGCGCGTCGGGGTTATACTTGGTCCCTATTGTAATGTATCGTTTGCCCGCAACGACATCGCTGTGTCTATCGATCAGAGCCATTATTCAACCTCCCCAAGTTTCACAGCCCGAAAATAAGTTGTTCGGGGTTTACAGACAGTCTTGTATGCATAGGGCTCGCAAAAACCGGGCCCTATTACGTTGAAACTCGATATATTCTGAGGAGTTCTGACCAAGTCATGCCTCCCCCCGTCTGTTAAAATGCGCGCTGTGATAGTGGTATGGCAATCCGGCAGTCGGACTAGGTTGTACGTTTTATGCTCTAGTCTCGACGGCCTAGTTAAAAGGTTGTAGTCTACGCCCATGAACTCGCAGTCGCGCAGGTCGGATTGGAACCCATCAGGCAGACTGCTAACTCATGTGGCCTCCGCATTGGTACTGGCTGCTACACTGATATTTGAAACAAAAGCGTCAGTATATATTGGGGAAGGGTCGAGTTTTCTGGAATTTATTCCAGCTATTATAATCATTTCCTACCTTGAAGACCGTGGGCCTGCGCTTGCGGCGACAATCCTGATGGTGGCTGTCGGCCTGTGGGCACGAAGCACCCTGCATGGTCAGATCTCCGGCGAAGATTGGGCGCGCGCCATTCTGCTTGTGATTTCAGGCGGCGTGATTGCCATGACGTTCCATCGGCTGCGGCAGGACTTGCGTGAGCTGCTGGAAGTCGCGGAAGCCAGACTCGCTGCCGTCGAAGCAACCGAAAACCGCTACCGTTGGGCTTTCGAGCGCGCCGCCATGGGATTCGCAAACACCAACGAGAGAGGTGAGCTGCTGCAATCCAACAGACGCCTCAGTGAGATGACTGGCTACGAGGAGGAGGAGCTTGCCCAATTGCGGCTCGAGACACTCGTTCATCCGGACGACCGTGATGCCTTGGCGCAGTTGCTGGCGGGCCTGGGTAACGACGCTGCTTCGTTCGCTTCGGAGGTGCGTCTGTTAAGAAAGAACGGTTCGGCATTCTGGGCGCGGCTAACCCTGTCTTCATCCGTGCCCGACGGGGTTCTCTCAGAGAGCATCTTCGTGGTGGTCGACGATATCTCGGAACGACGAGCCGTACACGAAGCGCTTCGGGCTCAGAAGGAGTGGCTGGATCTCGCTTTGTCTGCCGGACGCCTGGCCACGTGGCGGATCGACCTTAAAGACGGGATCGTCACCGGCTCCGGCACGTTCTGGGACATTCTCGGCCTGCCCCCGGCCGCTAGCCGCCGTTTGGACGAACTGTCAGCCGTCATTCATCCGGCGGACTGGCCAAAGCTGGTAGCATCGAGAAAGCTCGCATCAGTCACGAATTACGACGTCGAGATTCGCGTCCGACGACCGGACGGACATATCCGCTGGGTTGCCCTGCGCGGAAGGGAAGAGAAATACGATGATCGTCTACAGCGGCTCGGCGTGGCCGCCGACCTGACCGAGCGACGACAAACCACGCTGCTACGCGCCGCGGCAAAGAAGCGGGAGCGCATTATGCTCGAACAACGCCACAGGTTCAGCAACTTATTCCCTGTGATCACGGCGCTGGTGAACATGGTCGATGTTCACGAGAACAATGTCGCCAGGTACAAGGAGACGCTCGTCGACCGGATTCGTGCGCTCGAAGCAACGCATCTGCTGCTTTCACGCAACGGCAATGCGTCGGGGATGCTCCACGATCTCGTTGTCCAGGAGCTGCAGCCGTATATGGGAACACGCGACATATCGGTCAGCGGTCCTTCCGTTGTGATTTCAGGCGGCGCCGCCGAAAGCTTTGCGATGATTGTTCACGAGCTTGCGACCAATTCCTTGAAACATGGAGCGCTTGGCGATTCAAAAGGCCGGATCGAGGTAAATTGGACGTTCGCGTCTGAAGACGCAGGTAGTGACATCGTGTTCGAGTGGGTGGAATCGGGGCGACGGCGGACTTCAAAAGTTGTCCGTCATGGTTTCGGTTCCATGATACTCGGAGTGGATGGGGCGCCGCTTGTCGGTTACTCGCCCAAGTTGGAAATGTCGGATCACGGGCTGCGATATTCGCTGCGGCTGTCGCGCAAGGAAATCGGCCCATAACGCATTGGCGCAAAAATCGGCCTCGTTTCTAGAAGCCATAAAGCGTAGATTCAAGTTTTAGAGCGTCCCTTGCGCGCCCAACAGGAGGCGGCGCTCTAATTGATATCCCTGGTTAGCCAAGTCTTCAGCATAACGGCAGCTTCTGTCCGATTGCGCACCCCAAGCTCGCGCAGAACCGCAGCGGCATGAATTTTCGTCGTCGCTTCGGCGATTTCCAGATCGCGCGCAATTTCCTTATTCGAATACCCTTCCGCCATCAGCTTGAGGACCTCCTTTTGCCTCGAGGTCAGCCTGCCAAGATTGCCAGTGGTGGTTCGTCGATGTGGGATATGCTCGGAGGGAGTAGGTACGTGAGTTGCTTGTGCGGCTCCGGGGCGCGACAGAAGTGCAGGGACGTAGATGCGGCCCGAAAGGATTTCGTTGACGGCCATGACGACCTCCTCGTCTCTTTGCGACTTTACGATATAGCCGTGAAGGCCGATCGACAGAGCCGTGAGTATCTCCGAGCGTGAATCATTCCCGGAAACGATCGCAAAGCGTGTATCCGGATAAGCCGACAGAATCCCGCTGAGCACTTCCTGATTAAACAATCCCGGCATGTTCAGGTCCAGGATCGCAAGATCGACTGACGCCTGTTCCGCCAGCAGACTGAGTACGGCATCGAAACACGACGCCTCAAATATTTCCACACCTGGAATGCCTGCGGTCAGTGCCAATCGCAAGCCACGACGATACAAGCCGTGATCGTCGGCGATGACGATTCGATACATTGAACTACCCCAACGAATCCTGGAATGATTGAACGGTGAGGGCCTTAGAGTCGTGGCCGACCACTCGTCGATTCATCCAGTCAACACCTGCGATGCCCCAACACCGCAAGCGTCAGATTGCTAATATAATCCTAAATAACGGGAAACGCTCCTCTTATTTTTGAAACCCTCGAACGGAGCCGGCTGACCTGTCGAACATTCGTTCTCAGCCTCCAAGATCCGTGTCCCAACAGCTCGCTTCGATGCCGATACCGCGCAATCGCCGGGTTGTCCTAGGTCGTTCCGGCGATTGATGGATACTAGGCTCATTGTAAGCACTCGTTCGGGTTTTGTCGGTCTGGTGGCCCCCAAGCTGATCGGCCAAGAACTGATCGCTGAAGCGCGCTCCGAGCCTGCTCTGCGACAGGCGCCAGCCTTCGTCGATCGGCACGGTTATTGAATACCAGAATGTCCGAATCGCTACCATTCGAATGCACGACGACATCCCCCCCGACGGCCACATACCATCTAGCTACAATGTCCGGATCAGGGCCGGCGGGAAAACCTCACCGGTCCTTTAAGAGAACAAGAACGCGGCTTTCCGGATGCTGTGGCCGTAACGATGGCGTTCAGGTCGAGTGAACCATGGGAGGACCAGATGAAAGCAGTGATTCAATGTGGTGGAATGGGGACACGCCTTCGCCCCTTCACATCGGTCTTGCCGAAACCGCTCATGCCGATCGGTGCTCGACCGGTTCTTGAGATGCTTCTGAAATGGCTGCGACGCAATGGCATCCAAGAGGTCTACATCACAACCGGGTATCTCGGCCACTTGATCCGCACCGTATGCGGAGATGGCTCGCAGTGGAACCTGAAAATTCGATACACGCAAGAAATGGAGCCGCTCGGCACCATCGGACCGCTCTCCTTGATCCGAGATGAGCTGACAGAACCATTCATAGTCCTCAACGGCGATGTCCTTACCGATCTAAGCCTCAGTCGATTTGTGGCAGCGCACCGCAAGCACACCGATCCGGTGACGATCGCGACAGCCTGCCGCCTGATCAAAATGGACTTCGGCGTCATAGACGAAGTCGACAACACCGTGCAGATCTTTCGCGAGAAGCCGACGCTTTCGCACCTGGTCAGCATGGGAATCTATTGCATGAATCCAGACGTTCTGCAGTTTATTCCATCCGGCATTCCCTTCGGGTTTGACGACCTGATGCTGCAGATGATGCAGAACGGTACAACTGTCCACGTGTACAAGCATGATGGCCTCTGGCTCGATATTGGGCGCGTCGACGATTTCCAGAATGCACAAGCAATTTCCTGGGAAGACCAGTCGGCCTCGATCGAGGTCACTGCCACGGCCGCATGACGAGATCGCCAAGCCGATCCCACAGTCCAACAGTCTAGGAGGTTATGATGCTCTTGGTCAGTGCCCCAATTTTGGGTGTGCCGGAGAAGGCAGCTTTGTCCAAGGTCATCGATAGCGGCTGGCTGACCATGGGAGAGCAGGTGAGAGCCTTTGAAGAGGCTTTTGCCCACATGCATGGTGCAGAGGATTGCGTCGCGGTCAATTCTTGTACTGCAGCGCTTCATCTCATTCTACATGCACTCGGTATCGGACCAGGCGACGAAGTGCTGGTCCCGTCGATGACCTTCGTGGCGACCGCAAACGCGGTTCTCTACGTCGGTGCCACTCCGGTCTTTGTCGATATCGAGTCGGCCGACGTGCCGCTAATGTCGATCGTGGAAGCTGAAGCGCGATGCACCGCGCGCACCAAGGCGGTCATTCTCGTGCATTTCGCCGGCTATCTCGCCAATCGGGAAGAATGGCAGAAGTTCGCTCGTGCCCGAGGGCTGCAGATCATCGAGGATGCCGCGCATGCGCCGGGCCTGAAGGAGGTAGGTACATTTGGTGCCGCGGCCGCCTTCAGCTTCTATGGCAACAAGAACATGACCACGGCGGAAGGTGGGGCCGTGATTGCCCGAGATCCCAAGCTGCTTGAGACAATCCGCCAGGCTCGTGGGCACGGCATGACCACGGGGACACACCAGAGGCTGAACAGTCGCACGCCGCAGTACGATGTCACCATGCTCGGATTCAACTATCGCATGGATGAAATGCGCGCTGCAATCGGACTGGTCCAGCTGCAGAATTTGCAGGAGTGGAACGAGATCAGGCGCATTCTGGTCATGCTGTATCGACGTCTGATCGCAAAACATTGTCCGGCCGTGACAGTTCCGTTCCACGAGCCGCGGACGTCCGCCTATCATATCATGCCAGTCCTTTTGCCGCGTTACGCTGACAGGCAAGACGTCATCGATGAATTGCGCAGGCAAGGCATACAAACCACCATCCACTATCCGCCGGTGCACCAGATGACGCTCTATCGCGAGCTTTTCCCCGGCACATATTTGCCGCGGACAGAGGACTTTGCCCAGCGTGAGCTCACGGTGCCACTGCATCCCCAGATCACCGCGCCTGTCGTCGAATCAGTGGCCGCCGCTCTTGCCGCTGCAGTCCACAGTTGCGCCCAAGCAGGAACAGCAGCATGAATGCCTTGGATTTATCCATCCATCGATCTGTTGTCTCAAGCGCCGCCCATGGGATTGCGAGACGTGCAATTGATCTCGTGATCGCTACAGCAGCCGCCATAGTCTTCGCTCCGCTGATGCTGGTGATCGCCCTGGCGCTCTTACTGGAAGGCGGCCGGCCCATCTTCTTTACGCAGACCCGCGTGGGTGCCGGTGGGCGGCCGTTCCGCATGTATAAGTTTCGCAAATTCGCGGTGCGATGCGATCCCGGTGGCTTAGCGCTGACCATGGCCGGCGACAGCCGCATGACGAGAATAGGTCGGTTCCTCGCCCTCACCAAGTTCGACGAGCTCCCGCAATTGTGGAATGTCTTCAGAGGCGAGATGGCAATTGTCGGGCCGCGGCCGGAGAGCCTTGTCTTTGCCGATTGTTTCCACGGTGGCTTTGAGGCCGTTCTACAATACAAGCCGGGCTTGTTGGGTCCGGCCCAGGTTCTCTTCCGGCATGAGGCCAAATTCTATCCGCGATCCGCGGATCCGGTACTGTTCTACCGCGAGGTTCTGTTTCCTGCCAAGGCCAGGATCGACCTCTCCTACTATCCGCAGCGGACGATCGCCGCTGACATCATCTGGATGATGCGCGGCTTTCTGGCGGTTCTCGGCTTGGTCTCGCGGCCGCCGGTCGGCCTGGTCTCGCCGCCACCAATCGGCATGTGAGAACATGCTTGGCATGGCCACGCTCTGGTGAATTCGCAAGTCAGCGCTTTACGTCACAGGGGGAACGCTTAGTCATGAACTACAGGGGTAGGAAAGTTCTGGTTACGGGTGCCGATGGGTTCATCGGGTCGCATCTCACCGAAGCGCTCGTCCGTAGTGGGGCGGATGTCACGGCGCTCGCCCTCTACAATTCCTTCGACAGTCATGGTTGGCTGGATGATTTGCCGGACACCATTCGAAGCCAGCTGAACCTTGTCCGCGGCGACGTTCGCGACAGCGCGTTCCTGAGCCGGATCATGCGTGGCCAGGCCGTTGTGTTTCATCTCGCCGCACTCATCGCGATTCCATACTCGTACGCGGCCGCCCAATCCTATGTGGAGACCAACATCCTGGGCACAGTGAATGTCCTCGAAGCGGCGCGGCAATGGGAGACAGAGCGTGTGGTGCACACCTCGACCAGCGAGGTCTATGGCACTGCACAGACCATGCCTATCCGCGAATCTCATCCGCTGCAGGGCCAGTCACCCTATTCGGCATCCAAGATCGGCGCGGACATGATGGCAGAGTCCTACGCCAGGTCGTTCGACGTCCCCGTCGTGATTATGCGACCGTTCAATACCTACGGCCCACGTCAGAGTGAGCGGGCCATCGTGCCGACCATCATAAGGCAGGCTCTCGACAAAAATTGCCCGGCGATCATGGTCGGGGACACAAGTCCGGTCCGCGACCTTACTTTTGTGGAAGACACTGCGGCGGCGTTCCTGACCGCAGGTTCGGCCGAGCTCGAATTCGGCCATGCCTACAATGCCGGAAGCCAGCGCGCTGTGACGGTCTCGGACGTGTTGGATCTGGTGCTCGAGTTGAGCGGCTCCAAAAAACCGGTTCACCGCGACGAACGCCGTCTGCGGCCGCAGAATTCCGAAGTCCGTGCCTTGCTGGCCGATTCTTCGCAACTCGAGACGAAGACCGGATGGCGGGCGCAGACCAGCCTGCGGGAAGGATTGGAGCGAACCATCGGATGGTGGCAGGCGCGCCTCAGCGCAGGCCGCGTACGCCGCGAAATGGGTTATATGACATGACCTTCTACCAGCGTGCATCGGCTCTGCTGCTGATTGCCGTTGCCATGTCGTTGGGTCTGCCCGCGGCCGGAAGCCGGCAAAGCAGCGAGCAGACACGATTTGTCGCGCCGGTGATGATGGATCTGCCCGACTATCTGCGCCCAGTGACGGATCCGGCGTTTGGGACACTCTTTACGCGCATTACCAAGCCGGGAGTGCTTGGCAATGGGGTCGCATGCGGGAACAAGTATTGCAGCCACCGTTATTCCAGTGCCCAAGCCTGGAATTCAGACCAGAGCCTTCTCGTCATTACCAACGGCTGTAGCGGCGGCATGTGCTTTTTCGACGGGCACACATATGCTCCGCTCTTCCGCCGCGCTCGATCGACTGAATGCGAATGGCACCCTCAAAACGCCGATCTGATGATCTGCGTTCAGGGTCGGCAAGTGTCGACCTGGGCGCCACGGACCAATCGCGAAGATGTCCTGCTTGTTTCGACTGAGTATCACGATTTCCATTTCGGGCCGGGCAAGGGCAATCCAAGCCGTGACGGTGACCGCATAGCCGTGCGCGCAGTGCGTAAGGATGGCGATGCGGTTGTCTTTGCTTACGATCTCAAGCAACGGCGGAAATTCCCGGATATCGATCTTGAGCATATTGGCGGAACCAACGGCACCTGCTCGATTTCTCCGCTCGGAACCAACATTCTATGCCTTCAGGAGATAACAAGCGGCATCGAACAGGGCTTCATTTTTAATGTCGAGGGCACCTTGCTCCAGAGGTGGATGGAACATCACCGGCCCGGGCATGGCGATATGACAGTCGATGACGACGGCAGCGAAGTCTATGTCGGTATCAGCAAGTCCGATCCGGACAAGTATCAGGTGATCAAGAGAAGGCTGTCCGACGGCAGGGTCACCCCACTTATGAAATACGGCGAAGCCATGCATGCATCCCTGCGTGCGCTGGATAGGCCGGGGTGGGTGTTCCTGACCTATGGCGGCGATCCGGATGAGATATCGGCTCACCCGAACTGGGCGCCATATGCACAGGAAGTGATCGCGCTGCGCATCGACGGCAGCGGGGACGTCCGACGCATCGCACAAACGAGAAGCACTCAGTTAGACTATCGAAGCGAGAGTCATGCCTCACCGTCCCCTGACGGCTCGCAGGTAATCTGGTCGAGCAACTGGGGTGTGCCCGGCGGGCCAGTCTACGACTTCGTCTCCCGTGTCGATTGGCCGGAAGAGTCGACGTTGAACCGGAAGGAGATTGTCACCAATGGTCTTCACTAATCGCATCCTTCTTGCCGCGCTTGGTATGCTGGCTGCCGTGGGTATGGCCGCCGCAGCGGAGACGCGGGTCGCGTATCGAATTTCCGCCGGCGATACCGTCGAGATAGGAATTGCCTCCATCCCGGAACGAACGCAACGGGTCATGGTTCAAATGGACGGCACGATCGCGCTTCCCGAAGTCGGCATGGTTTCGGTCGGCGGCCTCACTCCGGCCGAATTGCAGACACGCATGGAGACGATCTTGACTACCAAGATATTTCACCAGCGTCTGCCCGATGGGCGGGAGCAAATGATCGTCGTCAAGCCGAGCGACGTCACCGCCGTGATCGCAGAGTATCGCCCGATCTACGTGACCGGCGACGTGCTCACTCCCGGACAGCAGGCTTACCGACCGCTCATGACCGTGCGGCAGGCGATCGCCGTGTCTGGCGGTTTCAGCCTTCTGCGGGCAAGGGCAAACCAGGTTGGCCCAGATCCGGTGGATCTGCGGCGCGACTATGAATCGGCCTGGGGGGAGTACACCAGAGACTATTTTCATAGCGCCCGCCTGCGCGCCGAACTTCAGAACCAGGCGAATTTCGACATGAAGCCACCACAAGGGTCACCCTTGTCGGCCGCTTTCGTGTCGGCAATCGCCCAGGCTGAAGCAGAAGGGCTCAAGATTTCCCTGGACAACTTCCAGCAGGAGCAAAGCTACCTTGAACAAAGTGCCAAGGCTGCTGCGGCGCAGATCGAGGTCCTGCTCAAGCGCGAGAAGGCCGAAGCCGAGGCAGTGAAAGCGGACGAGGAAGACCTGGCACGAATAACGAAAGTGCATAAAGCAGGCAATCTGACCAACGACAGACTTGCCGATGTCCGGCGCGGTGTGATTCTCTCTTCCAGCCGGGCGCTCGAAACGTCGGTTGAGCTCATGAGAACACGACGCCAGCAGGATGATTTTCTCAGGCAGCGCGAGCGCAATGACAACCTGAGAAGGATGGCTCTATTGACTGAGCTGAAGGACACCAACGTGCGTCTTGCCGACATCACCGCAAGACTTCGCGCCGCCAGCCAGAAGTTGCAGCCCACGGGGGCGTCCGCCCAGCCACTGCCAGTTGCCGGCGAAACCATCCAGGCTCAGGTCACGATCATCCGCAAGGTGGGTGAGGAATGGCGCAAACAGCCGGCCGGAGAAGACACCGAAGTATCACCGGGTGACACGATAGAGGTAAGGTTCAGCAGCGGTCTCGAGAATGCCGCGGTCCGATAGACTGCTTTACCTTGTTCTGTCGCGATTGCCGATTGCGTTACTGCCTGAAAGCTCTGGAAACCTGGTCGGTAAAGGGTTTCAGCAAGTAGGACCATACATTGCGCTCGTCAGTGCGTATGTGAACTTCGGCGGGCATGCCGGGTTTGAGTATTTTCGCTCCCGTCAGACAGGTCGTGGTATTTTCGACATTGATGCGTGCCGAGAAGTACGAAAGCTGACGTTGCTGATCTTTAATCAGATCTGCGGAGATGCGGTTGACCGAGCCTTGACAAACAGGTGTCGTCCCTGCGTCGAAAGCCGGAAAGCGGATTGAAACCCGCTGTCCAGGACGCACGTCATCGATACGCTCTGGAGAAACGAGCGCATCCACGACTAGGTTGTCGGTATCGGGCACAATCATCATGAGCACTTCTCCGGGGGCAATCACGCCTCCGATGGTGTGGATCGAGGATTCTTGTACCGTTCCCGACTGTGGGGCGCGGATATCTGTCCTGGCGAGTTCGTCTTCCGCCACGACCTTGCGCTCATTGAGTTCGGTCTGCTTGGCTTCCGTTTCACGAAGTTCGCTCGTTACCTCGCTTCGCATTTGCTCGTCGAGTTGAAGCACCTGCAGGTCAGTTTCACTGATGCGCGCTTGGACCTCCGCGATTGCTGCCACAAGGCGTCCTGACTCGCCGCGAGTCCGGCTCTTCTCCAAGCTGATAGTGCTCAGCCTCTCTTTAGAGACCAATTTCTTTGAGTAGAGAGACTCGACGTCAGCAAGGTTCAGCGTCAGCAGATCGAGTGACTCATCCATCGCCGCCTGCTGCGCTTTGAGGCCATCGATCTGACGTTCCAATTGCTTCGAGCGGCTTTGCAACTGTGCCTTCTGGCCAGCTAGCGCCGCGGCACGGCTTTCGAACACGGCGCGTTCGCCACGGACAAGTGCCGCCAGTTGCGGGTCGCCCATCCGGGCCCGAATGGTGGGTGGAAGTTGCATTTCCGGCAGGCCCTGTCGCTCGGCCTCCAGCCGCGCCAGACGAATGGTGGCGCGGTCGAGATCCTCGCTTACTATCTGCAGGTTTGCTCGTGTCAACGTGTCGTTCAGCCTGACCAACACATCGCCGGCACGCACATGGTCCCCGTCCTGGGCGAAGATGCCGCCGACGGTGCCGCCGGTCTGATGCTGGACTTTCTTTATGTTGCTTTCGACCACCACGGTGGCGGGCGCAATCACCGCGCCGGCAATCTTGGTCAACCCCAGCCAGAGTCCTCCGCCGAGGATCAACAGCAAGGTGGTCGCCAGGCCCAGGATCAGATTGGCCCTGATGCCATCCGGCTCTTCGATTGGATTCGTCCCGATCCCTTGGCTTGCGCCAGCGACCCGAGCAAATCCATTCGGCTCTTCGACTGGATTCGTCCCGATCCCTTGGCTTGCGCCAACGACCCGAGCAAATGATGACAGGGTCACATCAGACACGGAGCAAGACCTCAAGAAACGCAGCAACACATCACGCATGGCCGCTTGCACCTTGCTGCAGCGGGACGACACTATTTTGCCGCGGGAAGGGCCGGACCACATTTGCCAGAACGTCTTCGCGCGAGCCAAATGAATGGAGCATGCCATTCGCCAAGACGAGCACCTGATCGATGTTGACGAGAGCTGACGGACGATGCGCAACAACAATCGCGATGCCGCCACGCTCACGCACCGAGAGGATTGCCCCGGCCAAGGCAACATCGCCGTCGGCATCCAGATTGGAATTTGGTTCGTCGAGAACGACAAGGAATGGATCACCATAAAGCGCTCTGGCGAGCCCGACGAGTTGCCTCTGCCCAGCCGACAGGGCCGCTCCGCCTTCACCGATGCGCGTTTGGAAACCTTCCGGCAGACGCATGATCATCTTGTCCACGCCCGCAGCCTTGGCGGCTGCCAGCACGCCCTTTGCATCACTCTTGCCGCCGAACCTTGAGATGTTGTCTGCAATCGTTCCGTCGAACAGTTCAACGTCCTGCGGCAGGTAGCCAATATGGGTGCCGAGCAGTTCCGAATTCCACTGATCGAGCGAGGCGCCGTCCAACCTTACCGTTCCACGAAGCGGCTTCCATGCCCCGACCAAGGCACGCACGAGCGTCGTTTTGCCAGAGCCGCTCGGGCCGACGATCGCCAACCCCGCGCCCCTCGACAGGCGAAAGCTTACATTGACGAGCGTTGGTCTCTGCAGACTTGGTGGCGCGACCGTCAGTTCCTCGACCGCAAGCTGTGTCTGTGGGCGCGGCAGCTCCATAGGGTCTTTATGGCTACCGACAGCATCCAACGCTGCCGCCAGATCGGTATAGCTTCGCCGGGTGGCCAGAAACCCTCTCCAGTTTGCGATTGCCACATCGACCGGCGCCAATGAGCGGCCCAGCAATATGGACGATGCGATGATCACGCCGGGCGAAGCCTCGCCGCCGATCACAAGGTAGGCACCAAGCCCCAGTACCGAGGACTGCAGGGCCATTCGAAGCGTCTTCGACAATGAACTCGCTGCGCCGACGACGTCGGAGAGCTGTTCCTGGTTCTTGAGGTAAAGATGGCTGATCTCATTCCAGCGCCGACCGAGCTGAGCGGAAAGGCCCATCGCCTGGACAACCTCCGCATTGCGGCGGCCGGAATCGGCAAGAAGCCGCTGTGCCACGAGCGTCTCAGACGCACGCGCGGCGGGTTTGCGGGCAACGACTTCCGCGACTACCGTCAAAAGTACGACAGCAGCCGCGCCGAGGGTTGCCAACACACCAAGCGAAGGGTGCAGCAGATAGATGACCACCATATAAAAAGGAATCCAGGGAGCGTCGAAGACGACCGTCGGTCCCAGTCCGGAAAGAAATCCGCGCAACTGGTCCAGATCGCGAAGCGGCTGCACCCGGTTCGCATCCTGCCCAGCAGTAAGCGGCAGGGAAAGCGAGGCAGCGAACGCCTTTTGCTGCAGATCTCTGTGGAGGTGGCTGCCGATGCGGACCAACAGGCGAAGCCTGACGAAATCGAGGAGGCCATAGACAGCGTAGAGGCCAAGCATCCCGATCGTAAATCCGATGAGAGTCGGAATGCTCTGGGAAGGCAGCACGCGATCGTAGATCTGGAGCATATAGACGGAGCCGGTCAGGGCGAGAACGTTTATCACTGCCGAGAAAACGCCGACGCCAACCAGTCCATGCATTGAGCCGAACAGAGCGGAGCGTAGATCGGGCGAGCGCCCTTGCGTTGACTTCATGATCTGCGATCTTTCGTGCGAAATTGCCGCGCGAACGTGTTGGTCATGTCGATGATGGGTAAACCCTCTTGCCTTGCGGGAAGCGGCTGCTTTCCGTTAGCTACTGAAACATTACGCTTTGCTTACGTATGTGCCTTTTGATTAAAATGTAGCAAAATCGTGACGCAGGACCGAGAATTCGGGAATTGGCTTTGCAAGGCTGGGGATAACCGGGCTGGGAGCCCGGATATTTTCAATGATGAGACAATATTCCCAATCATGCGACAGAAGAGAGGCTCATGATCACCTTTTGTTGCATCGTGTCTTCAAACCTTAGGGCGGCGAGTGTTTTTCGATTTGCCCATCGAGAATTTAATGAATTTGAGATACACTTAATTGGGACGGAATTGTCGGACAACGGCACCGGCAATGTCAGGAAGGCGGGTCTGTCATGAGCGAAGAGATCAGTGTCGCCGAAGCCTACAGCAAAGGCCGCACCGTCTTCATGGGGCTGGAGTTGCTCATCGCGCCCGGTGCGCTCGTTCCCCGGCCGGAGACGGAGTTGCTTGGCACGACCGCTCTCGATGTTCTGAGTCAGATGAACCTGCCGGCGCCACGCGTCGTCGATATGTGCTGCGGGGCCGGCAATCTGGCGTGCGCCATCGCGCACTACGCTCCCACCGCGCGTGTCTGGGCGAGCGATCTTACCGATGGATGCGTCGGAGTCGCGCGCCGCAACGTCGCCCATCACGGTATGGCGGATCGCGTGTGCGTGCTTCAGGGCGACTTGTTCAGTGCTTTCTCGGGCTTGGAGCTTGATGGTACGATGGACGTGATCGTCTGCAATCCGCCTTACATTTCGGAAAAGCGGCTTGAGGGCGACCGCGCGCATCTGACGGAGCTCGAGCCGCGTGAAGCGTTTGCGGCCGGCCCCTACGGCCTGAGCATCCATATGCGGGTGATCAAGGACGCGCCGCGTTACTTGCGGCGCGGAGGCATCCTGCTCTTCGAGGTCGGCCTCGGCCAGGACAGGCAGGTGATCAGTCTGCTGGAGCGTTCCAAGGCTTACGAGAACATCCGCGCGGTCACGAACGAAGCCGGCGAGGGCAGGGTGGTTGTGGGACATACAACGTCACAAGCGTGAGCCGTGCCGCGACTGCGGCAGGCTCGGTGGCGCTGTCGGCGGCGTAAAACATCGCTAGGCAGATGTCGGCAATCAGTTTTGCTTGCGGAGAACATATTGCGCAATTCCTTGGATAGAATCGAGGTTCTCCGGCAGGAGCTCGCTGTCTTCCACGGTGATGCCGAAGGTCTCCTCGATAAAGCCGATAACCTCGAGTACCCCTGTCGAGTCGACGATGCCTTGGTCGAGAAGGGACGTGTTGCTCTCCAGAGAATCCGCGTCGGCTATGTAGAAATTCGACGCCAGGAAAGCGCGAATCTGGTCCTTGCAGGTCTCGGCTCTATCCTTGGTAGACAACATTGAATCCTCCTCCGATACAAATGATGAATGCTGATCAATTTCATCCAGAAACGGCCTCATGACAGGGCCGTTTTTTTGAGTTTGCCCGTGTCTGTCATCGGCAGGCTGGGTACGATCACGATGGACTTCGGAACCATGAAATTTTCCAATCGTCTCTGGCATTCTTTCTGCAACTGCTTTTCGCCGACGATTCTTCCTTGCTCGATCACAACGAAGGCTTTCACAGCTTGTCCGAGCAACTCGTCCGGAACGCCGATGACCGCGGCTTCCCGCACACCCGGAATATCCAGCAGCGCGTTTTCCACCTCCTTCGGCGCTATCTTCTCTCCTCGCGATTTTATGATCTCATCGCCGCGCCCGATGAAGTAGAGGTAGCCTTCCGCGTCCATCCGGCAGTAGTCGCCGGTGTACAAGACCTGCTCGCCCGGCAGCGGGCCGGGTTTGAGTTTTCTGGCCGTGGCTTCCGGCTTGCCCCAATAGCCCTTCATTACCGTCGCCCCGCGGATGACGAGTTGGCCAACGACATCAGGACCGACCGGCTTATCATGCTCGTCGACAATCCACATTTCCGTGTTCGGGATGGCGACCCCGACGCTCAATGGCTTTCGCTCAAGGTCTTCCGGCGGCAGATAGGTGCAGCGCTTGCATTCGGTGAGGCCATACATTGAATAGATGCGTGCATCCGGAAACAGGTCCTGCAGCATGAGAATGTGCTTGAGCGGCAGGGCAGCCGCAGTGTTCGTGACGTAGCGAATGCTCGAAAAATCGTGGTCTTTCAGGGACTTGAGATCCGAGAGTGCGGCGAAGATGGTCGGCACGCCGGGAAAACCTGTCACCCTCTCTTGCTTGATCAACCCGAGGATCTGCGCCGGGAAAGCGAACGAGCGTTCAAGCACCAGCCGAGCGCCAGTGCGAAACGCCATGATCATCTGGTACAGGCCGTAGTCGAAGGCGAGAGGCAAAACGTTGAGGATCACCTCGTCTTCGCACAGCTTCAGGTATGAAGCGATCGACGTGCACGCGGCAGTCATGTTCCTGTGCGTCAGCATCACGCCCTTGGGTTCGCCTGTCGATCCAGATGTGTAGATGATGGCAGCGAGATCGATATCGATGCAGCGGCGCGCCGGTGGTACGCTGCTGTCGGCGGCGACCATGCTGTCCCAGCGCACGGCGTGCGGCAATCCTGCCAGCTCGGCGTCGATGATCGGCCCGGAGACGATCACCCGGCGCAATGACGGGCAGTTGCGTGCCGGCTCGCTAAAGATCGAGTGCAGGTGCCTGTCCGTGATCAGTGCCGTCGGTCGGCAATCGTTGAGCAGGTAATCAAGCTTGTCGCTCTTGGTGAGCGGATTGACGATGCACACCACGGCGTTCGCCTTGAGCACCGCCCAGAAGGCGACGACCGTCTCGACAGTGTTGTCGGCGAAGATCATCACGCGATCGCCGCGTGCAACCCCAGCCGCGGCCAGATGTTGCGCGATGGCGTTTGAGCGCGCTTCGAGCTCGCCATAGGTGACGCGTTGCCCGCCGCACACCAGCGCCACCTTGTCGCAGACCCGGCTGGCGGTGTGGGTGAGGTAGTCATGCAGCAGTGGTACGGCGCCATGCATCATGCCAGCACCTCTTCGCGATGTTCGCTGTCAACGTCGACGCTGAGCTCGCCTAGGCGGACCCCCCCGGGACGGCTTGCGACAAACTGCTGGTGAAGGAGCTGCGTCGACAGCACGCCGACCAGCGCCATGTTGTCGGAGTTGGACAGATCGCCATCGCTCGCCCTGTCCCGACACTTGTCCAGCAGACGCGTGACCGACTTCGGATCGAAAACGTTTGCCTCGCGCAGCGCCGTCTCCGAAAGCGCTTCGCGGACATAGGCCGGAGCATCGTCGGCAACGAAGCAGAGCGCGTTGGGCGCTCGGTAGGGCTGCTTCTTGCGGGCCACGATTTCCGACGGCACGATCGGTTCCGCCACCCGCTTCAACACGTGCTTTTCGTCGAGGACGCGCAGCTTGTAGGCAGCCGGAAGCGAATTCGCGAGCGTCACGAGTTCATCGTCCAGGAACGGGAAGCGCCCCTCGACGGAGTGGGCCATGAGCATCCTGTCCCCTTGCGAAGAAAGCAGGTATCCCGACATCAGCGTCTGGATCTCGATATACTGGTCCTGCGCGAGCGAGCCCCATCGCGAAAACTCCGCGGGCAGGCGGGCGATCAGCTCGGGCACGGCATTGCGGCGCTCGGACTCGGCGCGCATGTCGGCGGAGAACAATCGCTTGATGGCGCTGGTGGTGCGCCAGCGTGTGTCATGCGCAAAGCCGGGCGTGTCATAGGCCTGGATATCGCGCCCGAAGAACTGGCGCGCCATTGCTTGCTGATGCACCGGCGAGCGGCTGAGATAGGGATACAGGCGCTCCAGCAGCCGTGAGCGTCCTGTCGATGCGGGCTGGCGTCCCCAAAAGCGGCGAACTTTGCCTTCGCGGAACAGGTCATAGCCAGCGAACATTTCGTCAGCTCCTTCGCCGGTCAGCACTACCTTGATGCCGTGTTCTCGCACCAGCCTAGAGAGCAGGAACAGCGGCGCAGGCGCCGTCCTCAGGATTGGACGCTCTGTGTGGTAGATCACCTCGGGAAAGATCTCGGCGATGTCGCTGCGCGAAACCACCACCTCATGGTGCTCGCTCCCGGTCGCGCCGGCGACCAGGCGCTGGAAACGGGTCTCGTCATACTCGGCGTCGGCAAAACGCAGGGAGAAGGTCTGGAACCGCTCGCCCGCGTAGCGCCTTCCCAGCGTGGCGACTAGCGAGCTGTCGAGCCCGCCCGACAGATAGCAGCCGACCGGCACGTCGGCCTGCACGATCCTGAGCGCCGTCGCAGCCTCCAGGGCGCCGCGCACCTCGTCCACCGCGTCGTCGAGCGAGCCGGTGAATTCTCCACGGCGGGGATCGGAAATCTCGGGATAGCAAGGCTTCCAGAAGGCCCGCTCGCGAACGGTGCCACTTTCGTAAATGCGGACATGCCCCGGGGTGAGTTCGCTGATCCCCTGAAATACGCCTTGCGGCGGGACGACTGTCCAGAGCGTGAAAGTCTGATCGATGCCGGCTGGATCGAAGGCACGGGGTATATTCATGTCGGCCGCGAAAATGGCTTTCACTTCGCTGGCAAAGTAAAGGCGCCCCCCATGCTCGCAGAAATGCAAGGGGCAGATGCCAAACCGATCGCGCGATAACACGAGACGACCCGCCACCGAGTCCCAGATTGCGACCGCCCATTGCCCGTTCATCCGCTCGAAGGCAGACTCGCCCCACGCGCGATAGGCATGGACGATGACCTCTGTGTCGCTATGGGTGCGGAAGCGGTGGCCGAGGGCGCTCAATTTTTCACGCAGCTCGAGATAGTTGAAGATCTCGCCGTTGAAGACGATCCACGTCGTGTCGCCCGCGTCCGCGAGTGGCTGCTGGCCATTGGACAGATCGACGACGGACAGGCGGGCATGCGCCAATCCCGCGCGTTTGTCGCGGTAAAGGCCGCGCTCGTCAGGGCCGCGATGCGCGAGTGCGCCCACCATGTGCATCAATGCCTCTCGCGAAGGCGGCGCCGCGTAGGCGCTTAGCGAGATGATTCCGGCGATGCCGCACATCCGGTCAGCCCTCGCCCATGGCAGTGGTCGGCAAAGGCCGTGCGTGAAGATAGCGTGCGGCACGCCGTTTGCTGTCGATGTCCTTGAAGACTTTTTGAACCTGGGCCGCGGTGAGGCCGGCAGCTGCGGCGACCTCGTCGACAGAAATTCCGTGGTTCAAGCCGTAGAGGCATAGATCCATCAGATGATAAGGCAGCGCGAAATAGAATTCCTCCTGACTCTGGGCCATGGAGAAGGTGTCCGTGGTCGGCGGCCGCCGCCGGACCTCTTCATCCACCCCAAGGTATTCAGCCAGCTGGTAGACCTGGGTCTTGTAGAGGTGGACGATTGGCATCAGATCGGCAATTCCGTCGCCCTGCTTGACGAAAAAGCCTTGGTCATGCTCCAGGCGGTTTGGCGTACCTGCAACGGCATAGTTGAGGCGGTCCGCATGGTAGTACTCAGTCATCTTGCGCAGGCGCTGCTTGTAGTTGGTTGCAGCAACGATCTGCAGATAGGCTGCCGGCGACAGACGCACCGTATCGGTCTTGCCCTCGGGATCCTGAACCGTGAGGCGTGTGATGTTGAGACCGTTGCTCTCGAGGACCGACGCGAGCACGAGCTTGCATTTCCAGCCGTCGCCATACTGGGGAACGACCGTCTGGATCGCTTCGATCTGTCGGCGATAGGCGCCGACGGCCTCAAGTGCTGGTGCTAGGTCTTCCAGGACCGTATCGATGCCAAGCTGGGCTGCGACGCTGCGGCCAAGCCTTAGCGAATCGCCGGAGGAATGGCGCTCCGGCATGAATATCCCCAAGACCTTGTCTTTCCCGAACGCGCGTGCGCACAACGATGCGACAACGGAACTGTCGACACCCCCGGAGAGGCCGACAACCACGCCACGACGCCGCAGCGTGCCAAAAACCTGCTCGCGCAGGATCTGAACGATGCGATCGACCTCCGCGCGAGCATCGAGCACCAGCGTGCCCATGCTGAATTGTGAGATCAAGTCGATGGTCCGTACTCCCGTTTGCGAAGCTCAGCCGCAGAATAGGTTTGCTTCAACGCATTCTCGATGAGTGGCCGGTTGGTCGCGAGATAGGGCTCTGTGACCATATCGAAGTGACTGCCAACGACCGGAATCACATCCAGACGCGCGAAAGCGCCATCCCACCCTATGGCCAGAGGCATATTGGGCCGAGCGCAGCGGAAGAGGATTGCAGTGATAGGCAGCGTCGGTCTGGGTATCGCCAACCACTGGTAGAAAGCTCGCCCCCGCAACTGCCCCTGCAGTTCCAGTTTGGTTCTGAAGCTCGTCGCGTTGAACTCGTCCTGGGCATAGCGATCGAGGATGCGGGCGAGCTGCGCCTCGAAGCCCGTTTTGACAGCGACTTTTGCAAGGAAGCGGCAGACCATCCGGTCAGCGGTCACCCGATTGGTCCGGATCCGCTGATATGTGCGGACAATCATCCCCCAATAGGTGCTCCGCTCGCCGAGGAGACTCGTGTCGAGGATTCCCAGGAACTTCACAGTTCGCCCCTCGGCCAGCAGCCGCGCCGCGACCTCGAACGCGACGGCGCCACCGAGTGAATGGCCGAGAAGTCGCACGTGACCCGCAGGCTGGGCGCGGCGGATCTGCTCGACGGCGGCGTCGGCCATGTTGGCGACGGTGTTTTGGCCGCGCAATATCATAGCCAGGGCAGGGTACCTGATGGGGGCTACTCGGGCGACCTTGCCCATCGCGGCTGCAAAGGCAGCGAGGCTCGGGCCATAGCCGACCGAGCCCGGGAACAGGAAAAGAATTGGCGCGTCGTGCGCCTGCGCGCGCGCGGGCTGGTCGCCTGCTTGTGCCGACACGACCGCCTTGACCATTTCGTCCGCGCTCATACCGACCGTGAAGCCCTCGAGACTGAGTTCCTGCCCGATGGCGCTTTCGATTTCCATGACGCATTGCAGCAGCTTCAGCGAATCTCCGCCTGCGTCATCCCAGCGGCCTGCGGCGACGCGTGTATTGAGGATATTGTTCCAGGCATGCTGCACTATCCGGTGAACGGTCGGTTCGCTCGTATTGGACGGCTGAGCGGCCGGGGCGATCTTCCTGGCTGAAAGATCGATCTCCGCAAGCGTAGCCATGTCGACCTTGCCGCCCGGCAGACGCGGAATCCCCGCGATCTTGTGGAGCCGCAAGGGACACAGCGGCGGCGGCAGCTTCGTTCTGACAAGCTGGCGAAGCTCGTCCGAAAAGGCTGGCCCCGCCCATGGCTGGGGAATGGCGAATGCAACAAGCTCATTTGCCGCCGTCACAATTGCAACGGCATCCTCCACGTCAGGCTCGTTACGCAACACCCGTTCGAGTTCGGCAGGCTCGATACACCGACCATTGATCTTTATCTGGCGCCCCTTACGTCCGACGATCCGCAGCAAGCCATGACTGTCAAGTTGGACGAGGTCACCCGTCGCGAAGATCCGAAGATCCGGGTCATCCGGATCCGATTCCGCCGGCACGACGGCGCCGTTCTCCCAATGGCCCAGCAGGACATACGGGCTTCTTATCAGGAGCTCTCCGCTCTTGCCCGGCTGAACGCGGCGGCCTTTTTCGTCGACAATCGCGAACGCCAGTCCTGGAAGCAGCCAGCCAACCGGAACCGAGGCGCCTTCCTCCGGCCAGTCCTGCGGCAAGAACCATTGCGACCCTGTGGTCTCGGTTGGCGAGTAACCAATCTGGATGAGGCAAGTGCTCGAAACGACCTTGCGCAGCAGGGCGATATCGCTCCATGACACCGTCTCTCCTCCGATCCGGGCCACTCGGAGCGAGCGGAAGGCGTCAGCAGGTGTGTCCGCCATGAGTGCGCGGAGCAAGGCCGGAACCAGATAGGTCACCGTCACGCCTTCGGATTCTACCAGGCGTTGGACCGCCCGCAGGCCGATGGCTTCGAGCTCGGCGAGATGCAAGGTGGCGCCGGTCAGAACGGCAGCGAGAACCTCCCGGCAACCGGCGATCGTGGCGGGCGCGGTCAAGGGCAGGAAAACATCATCCGAATTGATGTGGCATGCGTCGACATATTGCTGAACCCGCCACAGCAGGCTGCGCTGGCTGTTGACGACGCCTTTGGGATGGCCAGTGCTGCCTGAGGTGTAGAGTACTATCGCGGGCGCGTCGACCGAGACGGAACAGGACTGGGGTATCGGCTGCACTTGCGGCGTGATGCTGGTAGTCGCATCAATCCAGTGGACATCCTGAGCCAAACCGACAGGGCGAACATTGCCATCGCCTATGACCGCCGAGAGCCGCGCCGCAACGACAATCTCATTGGTTCGCGAGTAGGGATCTCTCGTGTTGAGTGGCACGGAAGGCCGCCCAACCGCCATGCTCGCCAAGATAGCCACCGGGTACCAGGCCGAGTTGGCCTGAAGGATCCCGATCGCCTGCCCGTTGGGAACGACGGCCCCAATACGGTGGGACAACATCTCGACGGCTTGGAAAAGCTGGGAATACGTCAGACGAGTGGTGCCGTCGCTGATCGCGAGTTTGTTGGGATATTGCTTGGCGACGTCTCTCAGGTGATCGAAGACGGTAACGTTCGCAAAATCGACGCCCATGCATTGATAAGGGCGCAGTACAGGACCGCCCTGATCAAGTGCGTAATCCGGGACGTTTGACCACCTGCGGGAGGCCGCTGGCTGACAATCCGCCCCTAGATCCAGACGTGCCTTTTCTGATCCCAAATATGCCGGAGACATGAGTGGCTCACGCTAAGATTAAGGTCACTTATCGCCCCCGGCCGAAATCTTTTCATCGATCATTCTGATGATGCCCCGATCTTCGCCAAACGGCCGCGGTTGCTCACTTTGGCGTCATCTCGTGCTGCGGACGCTTCGCGTCCACAGGAGGCTCACGGCGCGCAGGCGATCGCGCCTGACAAACCGGCCAGCGCCGCCGCTATTGGCTTAATTCGTACTGTCGCGGTCCTGCGCGATAATCGGCAATGTGGCAGTAGGCGCCCCGCTGTCAGTGGTCGCGAAGTCGTCAGGAAATTAGAGCGATACAGCTAGGAGCAGTTCCGTGGATTGAGCTTACCCGGCTCTCTGATCAGTTTTTTGGGCTTTTCTTGGTTTACCTGGTGCTTTCGTCGGGCCACGCTCGCTGGTGTCGGAGTCTCCGTCGGAGACAAAGCAGTATGCAAAGATATGTCCCCGGTTCTCGTCGGTTACTCGGATCCAATCCTTTTCCCACGTTCGGAGGGTAACATGTCGATCTGTCGACATGGCGGCGGCTTTGAAAGGGCTCGGCGCGTTGATGATACGCACCGCGATCACGTCATCGCCCTCCATTTGTTCGACGAGGTATGTCTGCATAAAGGCCTCCCCAGCGCCCATTGCAACCTTAACGTCAGCCAAAGATTTCGGTTGCAGCGTAGCAACGAGATTTTTGACAAATGTGACGAACCGACGAGGCTGTTCAAGGCGTGCGGGTAGGGGTTAACGCTGGATCGACCAAGCGGCGCGCAGGTCGTCGGCTTGGGCGGTCCTGACGCCGCAAGCAGTCAGCGCGCCTTTGGTCGCCGTTACGAGCGCAGCATTGTCCTTGGCGGTTGTACCGTCGGCCAGAGTAAAATTGTTCTCGAAGCCGACGCGGGCATGACCGCCCAGCAGCGCACCGGCCGTAACGCAAGCGGTTTCTTCCCGACCGAAGGCGCAGACCATCCAGTGCGCGAAGCGCGGGCGGTCATGCGCAAGGAACGGAAGCAAGTCGGCTGGTCGCGAAACCTGGCCTGGCGTGTAGCGGCCGAGCACATAGAGCACCGGGATGCCATCAAAAGGCACCAGCCCGCGCTGCTGCATGGCGGCTAGGGCCGACGTCTCTTCGGGCGCGTAGAGGATCATCTGAGGGGCGATCCGCTCGCACTTCAGCCACCACAGGAACTCCGCGAAAGCGGACTCATGGGCAGCGTCTGGCACCAGTTCGCGCAGCGCCAGCGAAACCGCCTCAGGGCGGGTAGCGCGCACCACCGCCATCTGCTCGGCCGGCTGGTATCGGCCGACCGCTTCGCTGGTGATCTGGATGATCAGCCGCTCGCCCACCGCATCGCGTATCGCTTTCGTCGTCTCGCGATAAGCGTGCGCGTCGAGCAAATGGCCGCCGTCGCGATCGCGGACATGCGCATGGATCATAGCGGCGCCCGCCTCGAGGCAGGCGGCGGCGGTCCGGGCCAGTTCCTGGGGGCCGATCGGCAGGGCAGGGTGGTCTTTCTTGTCACGCCGACCACCATTCGGCGCAACGGCGATTGCCGTCGGCGCGATAAGTCCGGGGCCGGTCACGTCCCTGTCGACGGTCATAGGTGCAGTCCAATTGTTTCAGTATTGCGCACTATGTAACATATGTTGCATGATAGGGTCGCTCCAAATCGCGCAATCGTCAATCGAGGAAAGCATGACACACATCCTGCATCGCCAGATCCACGCGACCCTGCCCGTCGCGATAGGCGGCAAGGGTATCGAACTGTTCGACCGCGATGGCCGCGCCTATATCGACGCTTCAGGCGGCGCGGCGGTTTCCTGCCTCGGCCACAGCCATCCCGACGTGACGGTCGCGCTCCACGCACAGGCCGACAAGCTCGCCTATGCCCACACCAGCTTTTTCACCAATGAGCCGGCCGAGACATTGGCCGACAAGCTCGTCTCCGGGGCGCCACAAGGTATTAGCCACGCCTATTTCGTGTCCGGCGGCTCCGAAGCGGTGGAGGCGGCGCTCAAGATGGCACGGCAGTTTTTCGTCGAAGGTGGCAAGCCCGAGCGGCGAAACGTCATCGCCCGCCGACAGAGCTATCACGGCAACACGCTCGGCGCTCTCGCTGCCGGGGGTAATGAGTGGCGCCGCGCCCAATTCCGCCCGTTGCTGATCGACACGCATCACATCGAGCCATGCTACGCCTATCGCTACCAGGAAGCCGGTGAGAGTGAGGAGGCCTACGGCCTGCGCGCCGCCCAGGCGCTCGAGGACAAAATTCTCGAACTCGGTCCGGACACCGTCATGGCCTTCGTCGCAGAACCTGTCGTCGGCGCGACGGCAGGAGCGGTGCCCGCCGTCCCCGGCTATTTCAGGCGCATCCGCGAAATCTGTGACCGCTACGGTGTGCTCCTCATTCTCGACGAGGTGATGTGCGGCATGGGCCGCACCGGGACGCTGCATGCGTGCGAGCAGGACGGTGTCGCGCCCGACCTGATGACAATAGCCAAAGGGCTCGGCGGAGGCTATCAGCCCATCGGTGCGGTGCTGCTGTCGCGCCGCATCTTCGACACTTTCGCCGAAGGTTCCGGCTTCTTCCAGCACGGCCACACCTATATGTGCCACCCGATGGCCTGCGCGGCGGCGCTTGCCGTCCAGGAGGTGATCGCTCGCGACGATCTGCTCGCCAATGTTCGGGCGATGGGAGCACATCTTTCGCAGCGACTGGGCGAGCGGTTCGGCAACCATGCCCATATCGGCGACATTCGCGGGCGCGGCCTTTTCATGGGTGTGGAACTGGTCGAGGATCGTTCGACCAAGACGCCCTTTGACCCGAAGCTGAAGCTCAATGCGAAGATCAAGCGCGAGGCAATGGCGCGCGGACTGCTGGTCTATCCCGCGGGAGGCACGATCGACGGCGTGCGCGGCGATCATGTGCTGCTTGCGCCGCCATTCATCGTAGACGCCGCAGCAATCGACGCGATTGTCGAACGACTCGGCGACGCGCTAGACGCTGCGGTGGCATAGCGCCAGCGCCCCTCATTCCGGCAGATAGGCCCCGAACGCCTGTAACTCCAGTTCCGTCTCCCTGACACGAGCCGCGGCGGCCGGCCCGCTGCGCGCCAGCATCGTTGCAGCCAGCGCTTCCACGATAGCCATAGCTGCGGCTACCGACGGGAAGAAGGACGGGCTGTCGGTAGAGAATCGCAAGGTAACGTCGGCATGCCGCGCGATCGGAGCAGCCATGCTGTCGACGATCGCGACAATCGGAACGCTGTGTCGTTGCGCAGCCTCCATCACCGGCCCGAGTTCACGCGAATAGGGCGAAAAACCGATCGCGACGACCGCTTCCCTCTTTCCAAGCGCTGCGAGTTCCGCCTCCATCGCACCGCCGTCGCCGCCGAGCAGCGTGACGTCGCGCCGAAACATCCGGCAGAGGTAGACGAGCGCGTGGGCGGGCGCGCGGCAGCTTCGGAACCCGGCAACACGTATGCGCTGTGCCTTCCCCAGTATCGCGCAAGCCGTTGCTATTTCTTCGCTGCCGTTGGCCGCTTCGGCCGCCGCCAGATTGGCAACGGTCGTCCTCAGCGATTCAGCGAAAATCGCGTCCGACCCGCGCTTGACAAGCGCATCGGCCCTTGCCGCGAAAGGCGCCTTTCCGGAGCGCAGCCGGTCCTCGAACGGCTTGCGCAGGGCCGCCCAGTCACCGAAGCCCAGCCGCCGCGCCAATCGCACGAAGGTCGTCGGTGTCACCTCTGATCGCGCGGCCAGAACCCGCATGGAAACCAGCGCCACCTCGTCGGGATGATCGACCAGGAATCGCGCCGCCTTGCGCAGTTCTGAGCTCAGTTCGGGGAGTTCGGTCAATATGCGCGCCAGAAGCGCATCGAAACCCATCTCCCGCGTATTCATTGTAACAAGCATTTCCCTTGATTGATAAAGCGCAACAATCGTAGCATGTATCGACGTGCCTTGACACTAAAACACCGGACGGCGCGATGGCACGCAAAGTACCAAGGGAGAACCAGATGAAACATGCCCGGACTGCACGCCACGGAGCGCAGATCGCCGCCTTGTCGGCCGCGCTGCTGTTTTCGGCCAGCGCAATGGCGCAGCAGAATTTCGTTACCATCGGGACCGGTGGCGTCACCGGCGTCTATTATGCCGCCGGCGGCGCTATCTGCCGCCTGCTCAACAAGGATCGTAAGACGCATGGCATCCGCTGCTCGGTGGAATCGACCGGCGGATCGGCATTCAACGTGAACACGATCAAGGAAGGCGAACTCGACTTCGGCATGGCGCAGTCCGACGTCCAGTACAACGCCTACAAGGGGCTGGAATCATTCAAGGACGGTGGCGCCCATACCGACCTGCGTGCGGTTTTCTCGATCCATCCGGAGCCGTTCACGGTCCTGGCGCATCCGAATGCCGGAGCGACGAAATTCGAGGACTTCAAGGGTAAACGTTTCAACGTCGGCAATCCCGGTTCCGGGACACGCGCTTCCATGGAACGTCTGCTCGGCGCGATGGGCTGGACGTTGGCCGACTTTTCGCTCGCATCGGAGTTGAAGGCTGACGAGCACGGCCCGGCGCTCTGCGACGGCAAGATCGACGGGTTCTTCTACGGCGTCGGCCATCCCTCCGCGAACATCCAGGATCCGACCACTACCTGCGCTGCCAAGCTGGTGCCGTTGACCGGAGAAGTCGTGGACAAGCTGGTCGCAGAAAATCCCTACTACGCCAAGGCGGTGATCCCGGGCGGGCTCTATGCCAACAATCCCGACGATACCGAGACTTTCGGGGTGCTCGCCACGCTGGTCACCTCGGCCAAGGTTCCTGACGAGAGCGTCTATCAGCTGACCAGGGCGGTGTTCGAAAATTTCGACGAGTTCAAGTCGCTGCATCCGGCCTTTGCCAATCTCGATCCGGCCAAGATGGTGTCGGAAGGAAATTCCGCGCCGCTGCATCCGGGCGCTGAAAAATACTTCAAGGAGAAGGGCTGGCTGAAGTAGGCTTCGTGATCTGACGACAGCCCGGCGGGTCCAGCGGACCCGCCGGACCCATCCGCAACAGGAGGCGTCATTGAGCGAAGTGAAGGCACAACCGGCCAGCGTCGATCTCCAAGAGCTCGAGCAACTGGTCGCGGAGGCCGATACGGGTGGCCGGCGTCCGAGCGGAACAGTCGCTCGAATCCTGCTTTGGGTTGCAGTTTCCTGGTCGCTTTTCCAGCTCTGGTACGCTTCGCCTTTGCCGTTCGTGTTCGGCTTCGGCATTCTTAATGATACGGAAGCGCGCGCCATTCACCTCGGCTTCGCGCTGTTCTTGACGTTCCTCGCCTATCCGGCGCTGAGATCCTCGCCCCGCGATCGTGTGCCGCTGCTCGACTGGGTGCTGGCCGCGGTCGGCGGGTTTGCCGGCGCCTACCTCTTTCTCTTTTACGTCCAGCTTTCCGGACGGCCGGGCCAGCCGACCACGCTCGATCTCGTTACCGGCACTGTTGGCATCCTGTTGCTTCTCGAGGCGACGCGCCGCGCGCTCGGCCTTCCGATGGTGGTCGTGGCATGTGTCTTCATCTTCTACACCTTTGCCGGCCAGTACATGCCGGACGTGATTCAGCATCGCGGCGCATCGCTCAACAAGTTTCTCAACCATCAATGGCTGACCACCGAAGGCGTCTTCGGGATTGCACTTGGCGTGTCGACGAGCTTCGTCTTTCTCTTCGTCCTTTTCGGTACCCTTCTGGAAAGGGCAGGCGCCGGCAACTGGATGATGCAGATTTCCATCGCGCTGCTCGGCCATCTGCGCGGCGGCCCGGCGAAAGTTGCCGTGGTCTCATCGGCTCTCAACGGCGTCGTGTCCGGCTCGTCCGTCTCCAATGTGGTTTCAGGCGGCATCTTCACCATCCCGCTGATGAAGCGCACCGGCCTTTCCGGCGTCAAAGCGGGCGCCATCGAGGCTTCAGCCTCGATCAACGGCCAGATCATGCCGCCGGTCATGGGTGCGGCCGCCTTCCTGATGGTTGAATATGTCGGCATTCCCTATTCGGAGATCGTCAAGCACGCGCTGTTGCCGGCGGTTTTCTCCTACCTCGCGCTGCTCTACATGGTTCATCTCGAAGCGATAAAGGTGGGCTTGAAGACGATCCCGCAGCGTCCGACGCCGGCACGAGAACGGATTTTACGGATGGGGCTGGGACTGTCCGGTAGCGTTCTCGCCGTCTGTATCGGCTATTACGGCATCGTTGCTATCCAGGCTGTCTTCGGTGGGGCCGCGCCGCCGGTGCTCGCAATCGCCGGCGTAGCCCTCTACGTCGCCTCGGTCTGGTATTCCTCGCGCTATCCGGACCTCGCACTTGACGATCCGAACGCGCCAATCCTGGAACTGCCGCGCGCCTGGGACGTCACGCGGACCGGGCTCGATTTCCTCATCCCGATCGCGGTGCTTCTGTGGTGCCTGATGGTAGAGCAGATGTCGCCAGGCCTCTCGGCGTTCTGGGCGACCCTGTCGATCCTCGGTATCGTCGCCACCCGCAAGCCGCTGATGGCGGTATTCCGTAACGAAAACCTCGCCGCCTCAGTGCGTGCTGCCTGGGACGACCTGATCGACGGGCTGGCGCTCGGCGCCCGCAACATGATCGGCATCGGTATCGCCACGGCCACCGCCGGCATCGTGGTCGGCACGATCACGCTGACCGGTCTCGGCCTGATGATGACGGAACTCGTCGAGTTCATCTCCGGCGGCAACGTCATCCTTATGCTGATCCTCATCGCTGCGATCAGCCTTGTGCTCGGCATGGGTATTCCGACCACCGCAAACTACATCCTCGTGGCCACGCTGATGGCGCCGGTGGTGGTCGATCTCGGTGCGCAGGCCGGACTGCCGATCCCGCTGATCGCGGTCCACCTGTTCGTGTTTTACTTCGGCATCATGGCCGACATCACCCCGCCCGTCGGGCTAGCGGCCTTCGCTGCGGCGGCGATTTCCAAGGAAGACCCGATCGCCACCGGTTTCCAGGGCGCGTTTTATTCGCTGCGCACGGCGATCCTGCCGTTCGTCTTCATCTTCAACCCGGCGATGCTGCTGATCGGAGTGGATACCTGGCCTCAAACGATCTGGGTGGCGACGGTTTCGTTGATCGCCATCCTGCTGTTTTCGGCCGCGACCATGAACTGGTTCGTGACGAAAAGCCGCCTGTGGGAAAGTGCGGCCCTGCTTCTCATCTGCTTCACACTGTTTCGACCGGACTGGTGGCTCAATCAGGTGTCGCCGCCTTACGAAGAACTGCCGGCGAGCGAGTTCCTGTCGGCGGTGGGGCAGACGCCGGCCGACGGCCGCATCAATTTCGTCGTCGAGGGGGTCGACCTCATGGGCGAAGATGTACGCAAAACGGTCAACGTGCCACTCGGTGAGCCGGGCGAACCGCTGAAGCGGCTGCGCGACATCGGTCTCACCATCACGCAAGCGGGCGACGCGCTGATGATCAGCAATGTCGCTTTCGGAACTTACGCCAAGCGCATCGGGCTGGAGGTTGGATATGACGTGGTGGCGGTGCTCAGAAAGGCCGACCAGCCCTCGAGCCTCATTCCGATCGGCCTGGCGCTCGCTGCGACCGCCGGCGTTGCCGGGCTGCAGTTTGCGCGGGCGCGTAAGCAGGCGGACAGGAAGGAAACCGGGCCGGCGCGCTGAGACTGCAACGGTTGACAACAGCTGGTGGGAGGCTCCGGGAAAAAACTCCTCAGTCGGCGGTCAGCACGACCTTGACACTCTGCGAGCGGTCGGCGGCCAGGCGAAAGGCATCGCGGGCCGAGGAGAGGGGGCGTTCGGCGGTCACCAGCTTCAGGACGTCTATATCCCCGCCGACGATGAGATCGACCGCCTGATCGAATTCCGCGTCGAAACGAAACGTGCCGTTCAGATTGATTTCCTTGGCCATCACCGCGTTGGCCGCCACCGGGATCTGACCACCCGGCAGATTGCCGACCTGAACGACCGTGCCGCCGCGCCGAACGCTGGCGATCGCCGCCGCGAGGCCCGCTGCCGTGCCTGAAATCTCGAACGCGACATCGATCGCCCCGTGGGACGCGAGCGCTTTGAGCTCCTCGTCGCCGCTGGACAGGTCGATCGTCCTGTTCGCTCCAAGCTTGCTGGCGAAGGCGAGTGGCGCCTCTGCTATGTCGACGACGGTGAGCTCGCCACATCCCTTGAGCCCGGCGGCGAGCATTGTCAGGAGCCCGATCGGGCCGGCGCCGAACAGTATGACGTTGCGGCCGGCAATGTCGCCGGCTCGCGCCACCGCGTGCAGGCTGACGGCGAGCGGTTCGGCGAGTGCCGCTGCCTGATAGGCGATAGCATGCGGAACCTTGACGCATTGCGCCGGCGTGGCATCGAACACGCTGGCAAAACCGCCCTGCATATGCGGCGTTTTCGAAGCCGAGCCCATGAAATAGATGTTTTCGCAGAGATTGGCGCGGCCCTCGGCGCATCGCGCGCAGTGTCCGCACCAGCGCGACGGGTTGACTGCCACGCGATCACCGACGGCAAGTCCCGGTGCGTCCGCGCTGATTTCGACGATTTCGCCGGCGACCTCGTGGCCAAGCACGAGCGGCGATCTGACGACAAAATCGCCGGTTCGCGCATGGCGGAAATAGTGCAGGTCGGAACCGCAGATGCCGCCTGCGCCGAAGCGCACGCGCACCATCCCCGGCGCGAGCGGGCCGAGCGGATCCTCGACGACGCGCAGATCCTCGGGGCCGAACAGCGTCGCGGCGACTGCGCTATCGATCATCGGATCAGTCCCATTTGCGTCGGCAACCACAGCGTGACGGCGGGGATGAAGGTGATCAGGATCAGCGCGACGATCAACGGAACGAGCCAGGGCAGAATTGCCATGGTCGTGCGCTCGACCGACAGCTTGGCGACCCGCGAGAGGACGAATAGCACCATGCCGAGCGGCGGATGGAGGAGACCGATCATCAGATTAAGCGTCATGATCAGACCGAAATGCACAGGATCGATCCCGTAGAGGACCACGATCGGCAGGAGGATCGGAACAAGGATCGTGATAGCGGCGATCGTGTCGAGGAAACAGCCGACTACCAGCATCAGGATGTTCACCAGGATCAGGAACACCCATTTGTTTTCGGTCAGCGATGTGATGAAGACCGAGAAGAGCTGCGCCGCCTGACTGACCGTGAGCAACCAGGCGAAGATCGACGCTGCTGTGACGATGAAGAGGACTGACGCGGTCGTCTCGATCGTGTCGAAACTGGCCTTGGCCAAGGCTGCGAGTGTCATCGTGCGATAGCGCACAAGCCCGAGAAACAACGACCAGATGACGGCGGCCATGGCCGCTTCGGTCGGCGTGAACCAGCCCATGGTCATGCCGCCGATCAGGATGATGGGTGTCATGAGCGCCATGACGGCGGAGAAATCGAAATACCAGTCGCAGGCGATCAGGACGACGAGCGCGATGCCAACGGCAATATTGAGCGACAGTCCCATCTCGACAAGGGCATAAACGGCCAGCGGAAAGCAGCATACGACGGCCACCTCGATCGAGGCGGCGGCGAGTCGATTCAATTTGAACGGCGTGTCCGAACCCCAGCCCCGGCGATGGGCGAAGATCGCGACCGTCACCATCATCAGCACCGTCATGACGACGCCGGGCAGGATGCCGGCCATGAACAGCGCACCGATCGAGACGTTGGCCATCATGCCGTAGATGACGAAGGGCAGCGACGGCGGGAAGATCGGACCGAGCGTCGAGGACGCCGCGGTGACGCCGACGGCCGCCTCCACGGGATAGCCGTGGTCGCGCATGGCCTTGATCTCGATGGTGCCGATACCGGCGGCATCGGCAAGGGCTGCGCCCGACATGCCGGCGAAGACCACCGATCCGACGATGTTCACCTGGGCGAGACCGCCCTTCATCCAGCCGACTAGCGCCAGCGCGAAGGAATAGATCCGCCCGGTGACGCCGGCGATGTTCATGAGATTGCCGGCGAAGATGAAGAACGGCACGGCAAGCAGCGGAAAGCTCTCGACACCGGCGATCATGCGCTGCGCGGCAATGATGTCGGGCGCCACGCCATAGAAGACGAGATAGAGCAGCGACGACACCGCCATCGACACAGCGACGGGCACGCCGACCAGCATCAGGACGAGAAAGGCCCCGATCAGAAGCAGCATGGCCTATTCCCCCAGTCCGTCGAACGCGGCGGGGCGCTCCAGCGCCGAGTAGCCACGGCGGATGTTGCCGATGAATACCTGTATGGCGCGCAGCATCATCAGCACGAAACCGGCGAAGACGGCGTAGAAGACGACGTTGCGCGGCAGGTTGATGGTGACCATCCGCTCGCGGTGGACGATCCCGACATAGCGCCAGAGGAGCCAGGACATATAGGCGAAGAAGCAAATGGTAATCAGATTGACCGCGAGCGCCAGGTAGCGCCCCACCCTAGCGGGGAGATAATGATAAAGCACATCGACGTGGATGTGGCGCGTGGTGCGTGTGCACATGACCGAGCCCAGGAAGACCACGACGACGAGGCAGTTGATGGCGATCTCCTCGGTCCAGGCAAAACTGTTGTTCATGACGTAGCGCGTGAAGAACTGCAGGAACACGCAGAACGACATGCCCGAGAACACGGCGAGCGTGACCCAGTCTTCCACCGCGTACCGCGACAGATCGACGGGCGCGGTTTCTTCCTCGAATGCATGCGCCAGTTCTTCGGGGGTAACCTGGGTGTGAACCTCTTGGGTCATCGGCAAGCTCCTGACACCGTTGGGACAGCGGGCTCAACAGACCCGGCGCGCATGTCGCGCCGGGCCCGGATTGATGCGGGTTACTTGACGGCGCGGATCGCTTCCCAGTCTTCCTTGCGGTAGCCGAACTCCTCGAACGTCACCTTCTCCATCACGTTCTTTTCGAAATCGGCGCGATCGACTTCGGTGACGGTGAGACCGCGCTCCTTGAAGGTCTCAACCAGGGCCTTCTCGCGATCGACGATGATCTTCGTCGCTCGTGCGGCGGCTTCCTGCATCACCTCGGTGAAGATCGCCTTGTCCTCGTCCGATAATTGCGACCAGCGCGATTGCGACACGATCGTGTTGAGATGGTCGACGATGTGTCCGGTCAGGATAATATGCTTTTGCACTTCGTAGAACTTCTTGGCGTCGATGGTCGTCAGCGGGTTTTCCTGCGCTTCCACCGTGCCCTGCTGCAAGGCGAGATAGACCTCGGCGAAGGCGATCGGCGCGGTGTTGGCGCCGCAGGCGCGCGGCATGGCGAGATAGGCCGGCACATCAGGCACGCGGATCTTCAGGCCCTGCATGTCGGCGCATTTTTCGATCGGCCGGTTGGAGGTCGTGTGACGGGTGCCGTAGTAGGTGGTCGCCGTGATGTGATGGCCGGACGCTTCTTCGTAGCCGCCGGTCAACTCCTTGTATTTGTCGCTCTTGGTGTAAGCGAGCAGATGATCGGCGTCGCGGAAAGTGAACGGGAAGTAAGTCACGCCGATCGGCGGGAATTCGCGGGCGGCGAAGCTCGATCCGGAGATGATGATGTCGACGGTGCCGAGGGTCAGCCCCTGGTTGATGTCGGCTTCCTTGCCGAGCTGCGAGGCCGGGAAGACGTCGATTGTATAGCGGCCGTCGGTGCGCTTCTTGATCTCTTCTGCCGCCCACACGGACTCGGTGTGGAAGGGTTCGGACGTTTCGTAGACGTGAGCCCATTTCAGCGCGGTTTGTGCAGAGGCCGAAGCCATGGGCAGAGCGATTGCGGCGATCGTGCCGAGCAGAACGGCGTACTTTCTCAACATCATATTCCTCCCTGTGATTGGATTTGACTGTGCCGACAGGATCCTCCCGGTCGGCCGACTCCTATCCCGCGACCTCCCTGGCCGCGGATTTCTCACCGAAATTGCGTGAGAATCTCAGTTGAGACTGACGCAGATGTTCCTGCATGGCGGCCTTGGCCCGTTCGGGCTCGCGCGCCGCGATCGCGTCGCGCACCGCGCGATGCTCCTCCGCGGCGGTCCGCCAGGAATCCCTGTTCTCGAAATAACTCGACAGTCGTTCGAAATATGGGTTCATGCGCTGGTCGAAAAGCTCGCCGATGCAGCGCACCAGGACGGCGTTTCCGAGAATGCCCGCCACCATCGTATGGAACTCGCGGTCGAGCGCGATCGTCATCTTGGTCGGGTGAGGTATGTCCTCCATGCGGCGCAGCACGTCGTCCATATGTTCGATGTCGATCGGCCGAACTTGGAGGGCGGCTTCGGCGGCGATCGCCCCTTCGAGGAACTCGCGCGCCCGCAACAACTCGAACGGGCCTTCATCCATCTCTGCGGTCAACACCTCGGCACGCGGCCGGTCGGTGACATAGATGCCGGAGCCGACGCGAATGCGTATCCGCCCCTCGACCTCGAGGGCGATCAGCGCTTCACGGACAGTCGGGCGGGAGATGCCAAGCTGATCGGCCAGTTCGCGCTCGGTCGGCAGGCGATCGCCGACTGCGAACTCGCCGGCGTCGATCAGCTGCCTGAGCTGATCGGCGATCTGTCGGTAAAGTCGACGCGGTTCAACGGCCTGGATCGGCATTGTCACCCAGTTCTACTTCAACAGAATCATCCGGCTGGATCTCGGATCGGTAAATTGGTCTGACCTATTGATGAAAGTGCCGCGAAAAAAGCGGAGAGTCAAGCAGCAGAGAACGCCCATGGAACTCATTCTCGGTGACTTTCTTGGAAACGACGGATCGGCCATGGCTGGACGGCAACTCTTGACCTTCCAGCAACGGGAAGGCTTATCGCGTGGTTTCGCCGGCAACACCATCTCCGGAAGTAGGGGGGTGGCCTATGACGCGGCGCGTTCAAGGAGGCGGCCGAAACAGTCCGTCGCTCTCAGTCAGTGGAGAGAAAACCGACAGGAGTTCTGCAGTGTTCGTACAGCCCGTCGACTACTTTCTTGCAGTCTGGTTCGTTCTAGCGGCCCTCAGCACGGCTTACGTGGCGTGGGATCAGTTCCGCAACAATCCCGAACCCGTGGTGATGAAATGGGGCTTCATCCTGGTCACGCTCTATATGGGGCCGCTGGGGCTGCTGATTTACGTGCTGGCCGACAAGGAGCCGCGGCCGGGCGAACACGAGGCGTTCACCAAGCCGCTCTGGAAGCAAGGCGTCGGCTCGACGATCCACTGCGTCGCCGGAGACGCCACCGGCATCATCCTCGCGGCGGCAATCACCGCCGCGCTTGGGCTGCCGATGTGGATCGATCTCATCGTTGAGTATGTTGCCGGATTCGCCTTCGGCCTGTTCATCTTCCAGTCGCTGTTCATGAAATCGATGATGGGCGGCACCTATTGGGAGAATGTCCGCAAGAGCTTCATGCCGGAGTTCATCAGCATGAATTTCATGATGGCGGGAATGGCGCCGGTCATGAGTTTCCTGATGATGGGCAGCGACATGCGGGCCATGGAACCGACCGAGCTGCTGTTCTGGGGCGTGATGTCGTTCGGTGTGATCGTTGGATTCATCACCGCATATCCTGCCAACGTGTGGATGGTGGTCCGTGGCCTGAAGCACGGGCTGATGACCGAACGCGAACCGGAATTCGACAAGGCAAGGGAAGGCAGGCGCGAGCACGCGCATGGCGGCGCGGAAGCCGAGGCAGCGGGGCTCCGTCACGCTCACGCGCGCCTCGACGAACATGCCAACCCCAGACATGGCAACGCAGGCGGTAACCCCGGGGCCGGCTATCATGGATCCGGCCATGGCCCCTCCCATGGCAATGGGGGAGCGCGTGGTTCGCATGTCGGTCACGGCATGGAACCGGATGCAACTGTGCCGCAGCTTGCGGCCGTCGGCGGCGTGTCCGTGCTCGCGCTGGCGCTGGGCATGGTCGCTCCGGCAAATTGGGTGAACCTCACCCTCAGCGCGCGAGACGTAGGCGGCGCCATCATGCCGCCCGGCATGATCATGGACCGCGACACGCCGGCTGCAGCGATGCTGGACATGGCCGCCGTGCATCCTCGCGAAGTTTCCGCGAACTATGGCCTAGACGTGCGTGGCGACCGGGAACTGGAACCCAGGATCGAGGCCGGCGTGAAGATATTCGACCTGGAGACGTCAGTCATCCGCTGGGCAATCCTGCCAGACGTCAACGTCGACGCCTATGCCATCAACAGTCAGGTGCCGGGTCCGCGGCTCCACCTCCGGCAGGGGGACCGGGTGCGTATCAATGTGACGAATCGTCTGCCGGAGAGCACGACCATCCACTGGCACGGGCTGATCCTGCCGAACGAAATGGATGGCCCGGCCGAGATCACGCAGGAGCCGATCCCGCCCGGCGGCAGCTACCGATATGAATTCACGGCGGGCCAGTCGGGGACCTACTTCTATCACTCGCATGATCATGTCGATCGCCAGCAGGCGCTCGGACTCTACGGCGCGCTCATCATCGATCCCGCCAATCCCCAGGATCAGATTGCGGCCGACCACGACTATGTTATCCAGCTTCAGGAATGGCTGATGCGGGAGGGCCTGACTTTTCCGTCGATGCCGATGGACGGCGGACAGCCGAATTATTTCACCATCAACGGCCGCGCCTATCCGTCAACGGACACGATCAGGATGAAGGTCGGCGAAACTCTGAAAGTCCGCTTCATCGGCACCAACAACGGCTTCATTCATCCCATGCACATCCATGGTGGTCCGTTCGAGGTTGTCGCGCGGGACGGCGAGACAATTCCGGAGTCCGCACGTTTCCTTGCCGACACCGTCAATGTCGGACCAGGGCAGCGCTATGATGTCGTCTGGCAGGCACGCCGGCCGGGCAAATGGCTGATCCACTGCCATATCGGGCATCATACGACCAACAACAATGTCGAAGAGAAGGGCGGTGGCGGGCTGATGGTCGTGATCGATGTGCAACCCTGAAGCTCGCTCCGCAAGGCGTAACATAGATGGACGTGTTTGCCGTATACGGCGGCCTGTTTCTTGTTGCCTTCACCGCGGCGACCATTCTTCCGGCGCATTCTGAGGCCGCCCTTGCAGGGCTAACTCGCGACGGGTTCCTTCTCGCGCAATCCCAGTCCTGATATCATGCCCGTCATGATGCTTAGGGCGAAGTTGGAGGCGACGAGATGAAACAACTCCTGGGAATTCTCGTAGCGAGTCTGATTGCGGCCACCTCGACCGGATCGGCTGCAGGAGCCGAGGCCGTCTCCGTTTCGCAACTGAAGGAGCATACGCACATCCACGGGCTGGCCGTAGATAGGGAGAATTCCGGCAAGCTCCTGATCGCGACCCACCATGGGCTGTTCCGCTCCGGGCCGGATGGAAAGGCAGAGCTCATTTCGCCGGTGCAGGATTTTATGGGCTTCACGCCGGACCCATCCGACCCGAGGTCGCTCTACGCCAGCGGGCACCCAGCGGGTGGGGGCAATCTCGGATTCATCGCCTCGACCGACAACGGCGCGACTTGGACGCAGGTCGCGCCGGGAGCAAACGGCCCGGTCGACTTTCACCAGATGACGGTCAGCTCGGCCGATCCTCAGGTTCTCTACGGCGCCTACGGCGGCCTACAGGTGAGCCGCGATGCAGGGAAGACATGGTCGGTGGTGGGACTGCTGCCCGAAAAGCTGATCGACCTCGCCGCATCGGCAAAGGACGCCGACACGATTTACGCCGCGACTGAAGGAGGTCTGTCGGTCAGTAGGAATGGAGGCCTGGTCTGGGAAACGGTCGTCGATGGCGCGCCCGTCAGTCTCGTTGAGGTGACGGCCGACGGTTCCGTCTACGCGTTCGTGGTGGGACGAGGACTTGTCCGATCCGCGGAGGCTGCTCTGAACTTCGCGCCTCTTTCCAGCGGCTTGAGTGACCGAATCCTGCTGCATCTCGCGGTCGATCCGGCCGACAAGGATCGGATATTCGTGGCGTCTCACCAAGGTGATATCCTGGCCAGCACCGACGGCGGCGTCAACTGGACCGAACTCGGTCGTTGATGCGGTGACACAGTGGATCGTAGGGTGACTGGAAAGCTGGCGCTGGCGCTTGCTCTCGCCGCCTTGGTGGCGGTCTGCGTGGTTCTTGTTTTCGGCGGCAAGTCGGGCGGGATCCTCAAGCCCGACGATGCGGGTGTCATCGCGCGCGGCGAGGCCGTTTACGTAGCGCATTGCGCCTCTTGCCATGGCAAGAACCTCGAAGGTCAACCGGGCTGGAAAGCGCAGGACAAGGATGGATTCCTTCCGGCCCCGCCCCACGACGAAAGCGGTCACACCTGGCATCACCCGGACACACTGCTGTTCAGGATAACGAAACTCGGCGTCGCCGAAGCCGCCAACCTCACGGATTACAAAACGCGGATGCCAGCTTTCGGGGGACTCCTGACCGACGCCGATATCGTCGCGGCCTTGTCCTATATCAAGTCGCGCTGGCCGGACGACATGCGCCGTCGCCACGACGAACTGAACCGCGTCTTTGCGCGGCGGGAATCGTCCGCACGATGAGCCGCATTGTGGCGGCACATCATCGCCGACGGGCAAGCTCCCGATAAAACGCCTCCGGCGTAACGGCGATCTCCGACGCAACGTGATGCCAGCGTCCCTTGGGCGGCAAGACGCCGCCGTTGCATGCCATCCAGGAACTAACTTTCGCCGCGACGGATTTCAGGGATAATATCTCGGCCCGCGTTCGGGTCCGGTGGACCTCGCCCGCCGAGTGTCGCAGCAGTGAGGAGGCCAGCGCGCGATCGCGTTCGAGCACCGCCTTGGCCCTGGTGATCGACACGGCGCGCACCGTCGATTCCTCGGTTGCCAAGGCGTCGCAATGATATCGATCCGTAAACAGCGAAGCCTCGGCCAGGATCGAAGCAGAGCTGGCACGCTGCAACGTCAGCTGGAACCCGTCAGGAAGTGCCCGGACAAGGCGCAGTTCTCCTGCGGTGACCAGGAAGAGCGACAAGACCGGGTCGTCCATACGAAACAGGACGCTGCCGGCAGGGAGAGATTGCTCGCGTTCCGCGAGTTCGAGGAATCGCTCGAAGAGGAGTTCAGACATGATCGCAATCATGTTTCAGTTCCCGCGGCCGTGTCAAACGTCGCAAGACGAAACGCCGGAGATCGCTCGATGAACCGCATCCCCATTGCCGTGCTGTCCCTCATGCTGACTTTTCTTGCCGTCCCTCACGGGCTGGCACAGCAGCATGGCGACGTCACCCATCGCAAGGCCGCTGAAGGAAAGGATCCAGCCACTTCCTCTTATTCCGGGATTGGAGAAACGCCGCGTGAAAGCGCTCTCGGGCGAGCAGATGGCTGATCTTTTGGTCGGGCGAGGGATGGGTCTGGCGCTGGCGGCCGAACTCAACTCCTATCCGGGTCCGTCACATGTCCTCGAACTGCGGGATGCCCTTGGCGTCACAGATGAACAGGCGTCGCGGACCAAGACGCTGCTGGATCAGATGAAGGCGGAAACCATCCCGCTCGGAAGACGCATCATCGAGAAAGAGACCGAACTGGACCGCTTGTTTTCCGAACGGAAAATAACGTCGGCGCACCTGGCTGAGATGACAAAAACCATCGCCGACCTGCAAGGTGCGCTACGGGCAGCGCACCTGCACTATCATCTCGAGATGGCCGAATTGCTTACCCCTGAGCAGATCCGCCGGTACTCACAGCTTCGCGGATACTCTGGGCAGGTCGATTGAACAGGGCTACGCACGCACCTTTGGTTCATCAGCGGTCACTATTGCGCGACCGCACCTTCCAGATAGCCGATGATCGCGGCGCGCTGGGCGGCGTTGGGAACTCCCACTGTCATCGACGTGCCCGGAACCATCTGGCGTGGCGCCTCGAGGAAGGTATCGAGGGTACCGCCGTCCCAGACGATGCCCGACTCTCGCAGCGCGGCCGAATTGCGGGCGCCCTCGACGCTGCCGGCCGTGCGGCCGATGACGCCCGACAGATGCGGACCGGCTCTGTTCTGGCCGGGCTCCAGGCCGTGGCAGGTCCCGCAGCGCTGCCGGAACAGCCGCTCGCCGTCCGCCTGCTGCGCGGAAGCGGCGTCCGGCATCAGCAGACCGGCGGCGGCCAAGAGCGCAGCCAGGAACGCACGCGCTCGCGTGATGGACGTCACCAGGAATGCGGTCGCAACTCCAGCGGAAACAACGTGGCTGCGTGTCGTGGCTTGTGAATGGCTCATCGGAGGACCTCTGCGGGGCGTTAAGGGAAGGGGCTTGCTGGTGGCCGGAAGATTCCGGCAGGACCGGCCTCTCACCGGCGAGGGCGGTGGCTGGGTTAAGGAAGGCGATCGGGAGGATGCGGGTGGCGACTTTCCCTTCGTTGCGACGACATTGATCGATCGTGGCGCGACAGCGCGGGAGTTCCGATCGCGGGATGGGTTTCGGTCAGACCGGCAAGGACTGCAGTCCGGTCGGAGGGTGCGTCTCAGGCACAGGCGCCGGGGCAAGCTGCTTGGCCATGTCGATCAGCGGCAGCCTGATGACCGCGCGAAGGCCGCTGCTCCGGTTTTCCAGAACGATGTCGCCGCCGTGGTGGCGGGCGATGGCGCGGGCAATTGACAGGCCGAGCCCGACGCCGCCGGTCTCCCGGTTGCGCGACTGCTCCAGGCGGAAGAAGGGGGCGAAAACCTGTTCCATATCGCCTGGCGGAATACCGGGTCCGGAGTCCTCGACCACGATGTCCAGGCTGTCGGCACTCCTGACCAGGCTCACGTTGGCCTGCTCGCCGTAGCGCACCGCATTTTCGACGAGGTTGCGGATGGCCCGGCGCAGGGAGTCCGGCCGGCAGCGATACAGCACCTTGGGCCCGTCGCTGACCGTGATGTTTTGGCCCAGCTCTGCCAGATCGTCGCAAAGGCTGCCGACCAGCGCCGAAAGATCGACGGTTCGCGTCTCCTCCACCGCGGCGTCCTCGCGCGCGAAGGCGAGCGCCGCTTCCGTCATCGTCTGGATTTCCTCGATGGTGTTCAGCATCTTTTCCTGGAGATCGTGATCCTGGACGAACTCCGCGCGCAGCCGGAGCGAGGTCAGCGGTGTACGCAGGTCGTGGCTGATTGCCGCCAGCATGCGCGTGCGGTCCTCGACGAAGCGCTGCAGGCGCTCCTGCATGCGGTTGAACGCCTCGGCGGTCTGGCGGATGTCGTCCGGCCCTGATTCCGGCAGCCGCGGCACGGCCTCGCCGCGGCCGAACAGTTCAGCGGCATTGGCGAGCCGTCGCAGCGGACGCGCGATTGCCTGCGCCCCGAAAATCGCTATGGCGGACAGGATGAGTGCGGTGAGCGCGAGCGATATCGCCGATTGCGTCGTCCAGAAGGCGTTGGGCATCGCCTTGGCGTAGGCGGCATTCAGCCAGGTGCTGTCATCGAGGCGGACGGAAAGGCCCATGCCGTTTGGGGCGGCGTCCATATAAAGAAACTTGGCCGGCCGAGAGAAAGGCCTGCCGTTGCCGGACAAATCCACCATGCGCGGCGGCACGGAAGGGTCGGCGGCATCGACTGCGCTCGAGGCCTGTCCGTTCACGTAGGCGGCATACTTCCCGGCAATCCCGGGCAGCGGCTTGGCGAGCTGGGTCAAGGCTTCCTGTTGCCAGGCGAGGGGATTGTTCGGTCCGCCGTCCGAGGTCCAGAAACGCGTATAGGCCGTGCCGCTGACGTTGAGGATATCGGGCCGAAGCGAGGGCGGCGTGGTGTCCAGCAGAAGCGCAAGCGAGGACGTGCGGCTGACGAACTCGCCCTTGGCCGCCGCGTGCAGGGCCTGTCCGCGCTCGTCCCACGATATCAGGAAAGTGATAGCCTGCGACAGGGCGAGCGCAAGCAGCACCAGCATGAGGAAGCGGGCCGCCAGGCTGCGTCTCCACAACAGCATCATGCCGGGGCCACCTCGGCGGTGAAGCAGTAGCCGCCGCCCCAGTGCGTCTTGATCAGCATCGGACTCTTCGGGTCCGCCTCGATTTTCTTGCGCAGCCGGCTCACCTGGTTGTCGACGGCCCGGTCGAAACCGTCGGCCGAGCGCCCAACCGTGAGGTCGAGCAGCTGATCCCGGCTGAGGACGATCCCGACATGCTCGATAAAGGCGGTGAGAAGGCGGAATTCCGCCGTGCTGAGCGCGACCGCCACGCCGTCGAGCCCGACCAGCTCGCGGCGGCCGACATTCAGCGTCCAGCGGTCGAACCGCAGCGCATTCGATTTGAGACGACCGCGCTGCGGCGGCAGGCTGTGGACGCGCCTGAGCACGGCCTTAATCCGCGCCAGCAGTTCCCGCGGATTGAACGGCTTCGTCAGGTAGTCGTCGGCCCCGATCTCGAGGCCGACGATCCGGTCGATCTCCTCGGCCATGGCGGTAAGAAAGATGATCGGAACGTCGACCGTCCCGCGCACGTGCCGGCAGGCGGCAATGCCGTCCTCGCCAGGCATCATGACGTCGAGGACGATAAGATCGGGCAGGCTGCGGTCGAGCAGCCGCTTGAGCGCGGCCGTGCTGTCGGCGACGCTGACGCGATAACCTTGCTGGGTGAGGTATTTCCCGACGAGGTCGCGGATGTCCCTGTGGTCGTCGACGACCGCGATGTGCTGCGCCGCTTCCATACAATGCTCCAAAGCCGCCGCTGAATAGTCGGCCAGTATCGACGATATCTGGTTTGCGTCTACACGGATGATCACCTTCTGCGCCACGGCGGCAATCTCGCGCGGCATCAACAAAGCGTGAGAAGTGTAACGAAATGTACCAGAGCGCAGCGCCTGCGACAGCTTGCGATGAACTGCCGGTGGTCGGGACAAGGTTCTGCGACAGCTTCCGCCTAACTTGGCCTCGTCGCTAGCCCGGACTTCCGGTCTTTGCCGCCAGGCCATGCCGCGCGGCATCCGGACGGCGGTCCTCGCCAGCCTTTGATCGAAAGGATTGCACAATGGCCAGATTGATCATCAACGGCACGCCCCGTGACATCGAGGTCGATCCGGATAAGCCGCTGCTGTGGGTGATCCGCGAGCAGATCGGGCTTACCGGGACGAAGTACGGTTGCGGCGTTGCCGCCTGCGGCGCCTGCACCGTCCATATAGACGGCGTCGCCACGCGCTCCTGCGTACTTCCGGTGAGCGCGGTCGAGCCGGACCAGCAAATCACCACTATCGAAGGGCTTTCGCCAGACAGTTCACATCCGGTCCAGCAGGCTTGGCTTGCGCTCGATGTGCCGCAATGCGGCTACTGCCAGGCCGGCATGATCATGGCTGCGGCGGGCCTGCTCATGCAGAACCCGAACCCCGCGGACGAGGACATCAACGCCGAGATCACAAATATCTGCCGCTGCGGCACCTACAACCGGGTGCGCGCCGCGATCAAGCTGGCCGCCAAAAGCGGCGAAGCCACGCAGCGCGGTTGAGGAGATCAGTCATGAACGCCATAATTTCCATCTCCCGCCGCAGCTTCGTCATCGGCGTGGCCTCCACGGCCGGCGGCATGTCTCTCGGATTCAGCGTACCGTTCATCAAGCCGGCACTTGCCGAGGGCGCCGAGACCGCGCCGGAGATCAATGCCTGGGTGGTGATCAGGCCCGACGATACGGTTGTCATCCGCATCGCCCGTTCCGAGATGGGGCAGGGGACGCTGACCGGCCTGGCGCAACTCGTCGCCGAGGAATTGAATTGCGACTGGTCCAAGGTCACGACCGAATATCCGTCGCCGGCCCAGAACCTCGCACGCGACCGCGTGTGGGGCAATTTCTCGACCGGGGGCAGCCGCGGTATCCGCGAGTCGCACGAGTATGTGCGCATTGGTGGCGCCGTTGCGCGCGAGATGCTGATTGCTGCAGCGGCCGCCGAATGGGGCGTGCCGGCCAGCGAATGCACCGCAAGGATGGGCATTGTCACGCATGCAGCATCGGATCGCGCCACCTTTTATGGACAGTTGGCCGCCGCCGCCGCGCGGATGACGCCGCCCGCCAACATCACGCTGAAGGACCCCAAGGATTGGACCATAGCCGGCAAGCCGCTGCCGCGGCTCGACACGGCCGACAAGCTCAACGGCAGCCAGGTCTACGGTGTTGATCTCAAGCTGCCGAACATGCTCAACGCGGCGATCCGGGCCTGTCCGTATTTCGGCGGCAAGGTGGAGAGCTTCGACGCGGCGGCGGTCGCAGGCATGCCCGGCGTGCGCACCGTCGTTCAGGTCGACGAAACCGCCGTTGCCGTTGTCGCCGACACGTGGTGGCGGGCGAAGACCGCTCTCGATGCCTTGCCGGTCGTCTGGGACGAAGGTCCCAACAGGCAGGTCACCAGCGCATCGATCGCGGCGATGCTCGAAGAGGGGCTTGGCGCAAATGACGCCTTCATTGGCGCCGAGAAAGGTGACGCCGGTGCTGCCCTGTCCGCGGCCGGCCGGACGGTCACGGCGACCTATGCCTTCCCCTACCAGAACCACGCGACCATGGAACCGATGAACGCGACGGCGCTCTACACGCCGGAGCGCTGCGAGGTATGGGTGCCGACCCAGAATGGCGAGGCGAGCCTTGCTGCAGCGGCCGAGGCCGCCGGCCTGCCGGTGCAGCAATGCGAGGTGCACAAGATCCATCTCGGCGGCGGCTTCGGCCGGCGCGGTAACTTCCAGGACTATGTGCGCCAGGCGGTCAGCATTGCCAAGCAGGTGTCGGGAACGCCTGTAAAGCTCATGTGGTCGCGCGAAGAGGATATGCTGCACGGCGCCTATCACCCGACCACCCGATGCCGGCTGACGGGCGCGCTCGACGCGGACGGCAACCTGACCGCTCTGCACATGCGCATATCCGGCCAGTCGATCCTTGCCGCAGTGCGGCCGGAAGGCATGCAGAACGGTATGGACCCGGTGGTCTTCCAGGGCCTCGTCCTCGCCGGCACGGAAGGCACGCTGGGATATTCGGTGGACAATCTGCTTGTCGACCATGCGATGCGCAACCCGCCGATCCCGCCAGGATTCTGGCGCGGCGTGAACCTCAACCAGAACGCGCTCTACGTCGAGTGCTTCATGGACGAACTCGCCCATGCGGCCGGCGTCGACCCGCTCGCCTTCCGCCGCAAGCTGATGGCCAAGCATCCGAAGCACCTCGCCGTGCTGGAGGGGGTTGCCGACCGGATCGGCTGGGACACCCCGCCCGCAGCTGGCGTTCACCGCGGCCTGGCGCAGATCATGGGCTTCGGCAGCTATGTCGCTGCGGCAGCGGAGGTTTCGGTCACCGACGGGCAGCTCCGTATCCACCGCATCGTGGCGGCCACCGACCCCGGTCATGTCGTCAATCCCGCACAGGTGGAACGGCAGGTCGAGGGCTCCTTCGTCTACGGCCTTTCCGCCTGCATTTACGGCGAGTGCACGGTCAATGGCGGCCGCATGGAGCAGGAGAACTTCGACAGCTACGAGGTTCTGCGCATGGCCGAGATGCCGGAGGTGGAGACGATCATACTGCCGTCCGGCGGCTTCTGGGGCGGCGTCGGCGAGCCGACCATAGCGGTCGCCGCGCCAGCCGTCCTCAATGCGATCTTCGCCGCCACCGGAAAGCGCATCCGCACGCTGCCGTTGAAAAACCATGACCTCGCATGACATGAGGCGCTCGAAGAACAGGCGCGGCAGACGATCGTTCGTGCCCGTTCTGCTTGCGGGGCTCGTGGCCAGCGCGTCGGCGTGGGCCGACGCGGCCCGTGGTGCGACGGCGTGCACCGGCTGTCACGGGCCGGCGGCGCTCGGCTCAGCCATCCCCTCGCTCGACGGCCATGCGGCCGACGACATCATTGCCCAGATGCAAGCCTTCCGCTCCAGTGAGCGCAAGGCGACGGTCATGGACCGCATCGCCAGGGGATTTACCGAGGAGGAGACGCGCGCCATCGCAGAATGGCTCGCCAAACCGGAGGCGGCACGCCATGCCCAGCCGTAGAGCCCTGATCGGCGGCGCGGCGGCCAGCGTCGCCGCGGCCGTCCTTGCCGCGCCGCAGGTGCGCGCACAGGCGCAGCCCCGCGTGATCGTGGTCGGCGGCGGCTTTGCCGGGGCAAGCTGCGCCCGCGCACTGAAGCAGCTGGATCGCGACCTTGCCGTGACGCTGATCGAGCCAGAGAGCGCCTATCTGGCCTGCCCGTTTAGCAATGCCGTGCTAGCAGGGCTGCGTGGCATCGAGGCGCAGACCTTCGGCTATGACCGGTTCGGCGACATCGGCCTCATCCGCAAGCGCGCTGTCGCCGTTGATGCCGAGCGCCGGCGCGTTCGGCTGGATGACGGTACTGACATCGGCTACGTCAGACTGGTGCTGGCGCCCGGCGTCGACCTGCGCTTCGACGCATTGCCGGGCTACGACGAAGCGGCGGCGGAGATCATGCCGCATGCCTGGAAGGCGGGGCCGCAGACGCTGCTGCTGCGCGACCAGCTCGCGGCGATGCCGGAGGGTGGGGTGGTCATTCTCTCCGCGCCAGCCAATCCGTTCCGTTGCCCGCCCGGGCCCTACGAGCGGGCAAGCCTGATCGCGCATTACCTCAAGACCAACAAGCCACGCTCCAAGCTGATCATTCTCGACGCCAAGGACGCCTTTTCGAAGCAGCGGCTGTTCGAAGCGGCCTGGGGAGAGCTCTATCCCGGCCTGATCGAATGGGTGCCGCTGTCCGCGGGCGGCAGGGTGACGGAAGTGGACACGGCGACAAGGACGCTGGTGACCGAGTTCGGCGATCACAAGGCCGATATCGCCAACGTCATCCCGCCACAGCGTGCGGGCAGGATCGCGCAGTTGGCCGGCGTTGCCGACCAGACGGGCTGGTGTCCGATCGACCCGGTCACCTTCGAGTCCCGCCTGCAGCCGGCGATCCACGTCATCGGCGACGCGGCGATCGGCGGGGCGATGCCGAAATCCGCCTTCAGCGCCAACGCCCAGGCAAAAGCCTGCGCCGCGGCGGTCAGCGCGCTGGTCAGGGAGCGGCAGCCGGGGCAGCCGAAGCTCATCAACACCTGCTACAGCCTGGTCGCGCCCGGCTACGGCATTTCGATCGCCGGCGTCTACCAGCCGCGCGACGGCCTGCTTGCCGAGGTGGAGGGTGCGGGCGGCACCAGTCCGCTCGAAGCACCGCCCTCCGTTCGCGAACTGGAAGCGGCCTATGCGGAGGACTGGTTCCGAACGATCACCAGTGAAGTGTTCGGATGATGAGGGTGGCTTGCCTCGCTCTTATGGGATTGCAGCTTGCGGCCTCGCCCGGTGCCGGCGAGGAGATGGGGTCTTATGTCGTGACCGGCGATGCGATCATGGAGCCTCTGGTCGGCGGCAAGGGTGATCCGGCGCGCGGCGCCACGCTGATCTCGGACCGGCAGCGCAGCCTCTGCACGCTCTGCCACAGCGGCCCGTTTCACGACGCGCATCTGCACGGCACGCTGGCGCCCGACCTGACCGGCGTCGGGGCAAGGCTTTCGGAAGGCCAGATCCGGCTGCGTGTGGTCGACATGAAGCGGCTCGTGCCGAACACGATCATGCCTTCCTACTATCGGGTCGCGGATGAGCAAGGCCGGCGTGTCGCCACAGTCTGGCGCAGCAAGCCGATCCTGAGCGGCGCCGACATCGAGGATATCGTCGCCTATCTCACCACGCTGAAGGGGTGATTATGCACAAAGACCCGCTTCGAGTTTATGGAGGCTTGGTCGGACGGCGGCAGTTTCTTCGGGCCGGCATGACCGGTCTGCTGGTGATCAGTCTGCCGCGCTGGGCTGTAGCCCGTCCGAGCCTTGAGGACGCGATCCGGACCTTCACCGGGGGAACCGACGTCCTCGACGGCCGCGTCCGGCTCGATCTGCCACCCCTGGTCGAGAACGGCAACGCGGTCGGGATCACAGTCGCCGCCGAGAGCCCGATGACCGCGGACGACCATGTCCGGCGCATCGCGGTCTTCAACGAGAAGAACCCGGAGGCGAATGTCGCGGTTTTCCACCTCGGGCCACGCACGGGCCGCGCCACCGTCTCGACGCGCATCCGGCTCGCGACCTCTCAGGTGGTGGTGGCCGTTGCGGAGATGAGCGACGGCAGCTTCTGGTCGAGCCGGGCGAGCGCCATCGTCACGCTGGCCGCCTGCATCGAGGATCTCTCATAATGGCACGCGCGCTCGTCAATGTGCCGAAAGTGGCCAGGCAGGGCGAGGTCGTCGAGATCAAGGCGATGATCGCCCATCCGATGGAAACCGGCTATCGTATCGGCCCGAACGGCTCCAACATCCCTCGCGACATCATCCGCCGCTTCGCCTGCACGTACAACGGCGAGGAGGTGTTTTCGGCCGATCTCTTTCCAGCGGTGTCGGCCAATCCGTTCATTGCTTTTACGCTCGTTGCCACGACGAGCGGCACGGTCGGGTTCACCTGGACCGACGACACAGGAAGGAGGCAAACGGCGTCCGCCATGATCACGGTGAACTGATGCATGCGCTCTGGCGGCTGGCAGCCCTCGGTGTCGCCGCTATTTGCGGCATCGTCTCTGCCGCCGGCACCGAAGACAGCGCGAAGCGCTCCGGTTTCGACTTTATGACGCCGGAGACGCAGGCGCTGCAGGCCGACGACACGAGCAACCCCGGCATGCTGTGGGTGCTGCAGGGCGAGCAGCTCTGGCAGCAGGCGGAGGGCAGGGCGGATGTCGCCTGCGCCGGCTGCCATGGCGATGCTTCCCAGACGATGCGCGGCGTTGCCACCCGCTACCCGGCCTTTGACGAGGCGATGGAACGGCCGATCGACCTTGCCGGGCGTATCAACTCCTGCCGAGCGGAGCGGCAGCAGGCCGAGCCGCTGACACCAGAATCTGACGCGTTGCTCGCCCTGACGGCCTATGTGGCGCATCAGTCGCGCGGCATGCCAATCATACCGGCGACCGACGCCCGGCTGGCGCCGTTTCGCGACAACGGCCGGCGCCTGTTCCAGAGCCGCATCGGCCAGCTCGACCTCTCCTGCGCCTCCTGCCACGACGACAATTGGGGCAAACGGCTCGGCGGCAGTGTCATCCCGCAGGCCCATCCGACGGGCTATCCGCTCTACCGACTGGAGTGGCAGACGATCGGTTCGCTGCAGCGGCGCCTGCGCAACTGCATGATCGGGGTGAGGGCCGAGCCCTTCGCCTTCAGCGCACCCGAACTCGTCGAGCTGGAGCTCCATCTGATGGAGCGGGCCCGCGGCCTGCTGGTCGAAACGCCGGCGGTCCGGCCGTGATGCCGGCCGGCGAGACGCTTCGAGAGGTCACTCGGTGGCTCGCGAGCGTCGAGATAGGCCGTTAGCCTGAGTTGTACACCCCCTAGCTCGTGTGCGTTCTGTGCTGTGGGTCTTCCGCGTGGTGCAGGGTGGCGCAAGAAGGATGGTTCAGTCAAAGAAGCCCGCATCGTCTTCCCTGAGATACCTCCTGGCTGCCTCTGCGTCGATATCGAGGCCCAGCCCCGGCGCTTCCAGCAGGTCCACCATGCTGTCCTTCACGATCTGCGACGGCAGGCCGATCACAAGGTCTTCCCACCAGGGATCGGAGGCGCTCGGGTATTCGAAGGCGATGTAGTTGGCGGGCAAGGTGGCGCAGACATTGATCAACGCGCCGAGACCGAGCAGGCCGTTCGCCGTGCCGTGCGGCGCCATCAGGATCGAGTGCATATGGGCGTGCTCGGCTACCCATTTCAGCTCGGCGATGCCACCGATATCGGCCGGGTCCGGACCGATGATACGGACCGCCTGCGTTTCGATCAGCTCCTTGAAATTATGGCGCAGGTAGATCTGCTCGCCGGTATGGATTGGCGTCGAGGTGGAGGTGGTCAGCTCCCGATAGGCCTGCGGATTGACCCACGGCACGTAGTCGCCAGTCAGCATGTCCTCGAGCCACATCAAATTGTACTTCTCGACCGCGCGAGCGAACTTGATCGCATCGGGCAGCATCCAGCCCGGGCCGCAGTCGAGCGCCAGGCTCACCTTGTCGCCCAGCACTTCCTTCATCGCGATCACGCAGTCGAGCATGTGATTGAAACCCCGCTCGCTGATCACGCCTTGATCCATGGCACCGTGATAGCCAGCCTTCTTCTGCGTCACGCCGTAGTGGAAGCCCTCAATGGTGTCCTTCATGTTGGAGTGGAACGAGATTCCTTGCTTGATCATGAAGAAGTTCTGCGGCTGCTCCATCATCCATTTGACGTCAGCGGCGTAATCCTCCGGCCGGTCGCCCGTGCGTTTCTGGCGGACCGAGCCGTTGTAGACGCGCACCTTGTCGCGCACCTTGCCGCCGAGCAGTTTGTAGGCTGGCACGCCTGCGGCCTTGCCGGCAATGTCCCATAGCGCATGCTCGATAGCGCTTACCGCCGCGCCATAGGGCTTGAAAGAGCCGCGTTGACGGATCTTCAGCATCACCCGCTCGACGTCGGTCGGGTCCTCGCCGATCAGCGCCTCGCGAAAATGCAGGACCCAGGGCTTGAGGTAAGGCTTGGTGTACTCGACCTCGCCCAGGCCATAGAGGCCCTCGTCGGTGACGACGCGAACGATGGGGTGCTTGCCGATGACGGCACAGCGGAGATCTGTGATCTTCATCTTCGGTTCCCTTTGCCTCAGCTCCAGGTGCGATCCCAGGAATACTCGTTGTCCCAGTGACCCGTGGGCTGCCAGATGCCGCTGACACCCGGCTGGAGATGCTGCGAGATCACCTCGTCGACGACGTCGTCAATCCCCAGGCCCGGCTTGTCGGGAACAGTGATAAAGCCGTCCTTCACGAGCGGCTTGGGAATTCCGGTGACGATATCGTCCCACCAGTCGACATCGGCAGAGTGGTATTCGAGCGCCATGAAGTTTTCGGTCGCGGTCGCTAGATGTGCCGCGGCCATTGCGGCGATTGGACTTTCGGCCATATGGATGGCCATAGCGACGCCGTGGTCCTGCGCCATGTCGCCGATCTTCTTGGTCTCGAGGATGCCCCCGCTGGTGAGCAGGTCCGGGTGGATAACGGAGAGGCCGCCGCTCTTGAGCAGAGGCTCGAAGCCCTCCTTGAGGTAGATGTCCTCGCCGGTGCAGATCGGCACCGTGGTGGCGTCCTGCAGTTGTCGGTACTGCTCGGTGTACTGCCATGGGATCACATCCTCGAGCCAGGCTGGCACATATTTTTCAATCCGCCTGGCGAGGCGAATACCGTTCTGCAGTGAGATGTGGCCGACGTGGTCGATGGCGAGCGGAATATCCATGCCGATAACGTCGCGAACCTCGGCAATGTACTGCTCAAGCAGGTCGAGGCCCTTGTCGGAAAAATGGAGGCCGGTAAACGGGTGGGGGACGTTGTGCAAATCGTAGGCGGCGTTGCGGGCGCGCCGCTCTTCAAGAGTCTTGACCGGGCCGCGGCCGGGCTGGACGCGGTACCCTTCAAGTGAGCCGGCAGGAGACACGACCGCACCGGGTACATCCGCGATCTGCATCAGCCCCAGATCCATCTTGAGGAACGTGAAGCCGAGCGCCATGCGCTGCTTGAGGCGCTTGCCGGTCTCGGTGCCGCTCGGCACGGTAGCGTCGGTATCGCAATAGAGGCGCACCTTGTCCCGAAACCTGCCGCCGAGCATCTGGTAGATGGGCACGCCATAGGCCTTGCCGGCGAGATCCCACAACGCGATTTCGATCGCCGAAACGCCGCCGCCTTGCCGGCCGTGTCCGCCGAACTGTTTGATCCGGCGAAACAGGCGGTCGATGTTGCAAGGGTTCTCGCCAAGCAGCCGGCTCTTCAGCATCAGCGCGTAGGTGGCGCTGGCGCCGTCGCGCACCTCGCCAAGTCCGACGATGCCCTGGTTGGTGTAAATCTTGAGCAGAGTTGAGGTGAACGGCGCGCCGACGATTTCGGCTACCCGCATGTCGGTGATGCGAAGCTTGGACGGCTTAGAGTTCGTGTTCACCCGATTGAGCGCCTCGTCGGCCTCACTCGTTTCTGGCATGACATATCCTCATTCTGGTCGGCGGGGCTTGTCGCCCAGTACGCTGTGCCGGCATAGGGCGTTGCTAGCCCAGCTCAATCTCATGGGCCTGCAGGTAGTCGCGGTTCATCTCAATACCGAGACCAGGCCTCGACGTCAGCTTGAGGCTGCCGTTCGAATTGTCGAGTGGTCGGTCGATGAGGTGATCGTATTTGCCCAGGTTCCACTCCGAGGTTTCGAGTTTGTAAAAGTTAGGAACGGTCATCATCACCTGCGCTCCCGCAGCGACGTTGATCGGTCCCGCGGCGTCATGTGGCGAGACCGGGACGTAATAGGCTTCGCATAGGGCAGAAATCTTCTTGAGTTCGGTAATGCCGCCGGTCCAGGTGACGTCCGGCATGATGTAGTCAGCGAGCCTGTTCTCGAGGACCGGCACGAAATCCCACTTCGTGTGGCCGCGCTCGCCCCACGAGATGGCGGCACTGACCTTTTCACGCACCTGCTTGAGGGCGTTGAGGCTCTCGGGCGGGCAGGGCTCCTCAAACCAGTCGATCTGGCCGGCTTCCTCGAGGCTCCGACAGAGGCGAATGGCGGTGGGAACGTCGAAGCGGCCATGCGCATCGATGAGAATGTCGACATCGGGCCCCGCCGTTTCGCGGATCAGAGCCGTGAGTTCGGCGGCTTTACGCTCGTCCTTGCGGGTCATGCTGCCATCGAGGTAGCCGTCCCGCTGTTCGCGGGGCAGGCCATCGGCGCTGCGGCCCTGGTGGGGGTACGGATCGAACTTGAGCGCAGTGTGTCCGGACTCGACGATGTCTAGAATTTCGCGGACCACAGCCTCCTTGCTGGTGAATTTGGCCTGGTTGGGATGGGTGTAGAGCGCGATTTCATCGCGTACTGGTCCGCCCAGCAGCTCGTAAATCGGCTTACCGAGGACTTTGCCCCGGATGTCCCAGAGGGCTATATCGATGGCGCTCACGCATTCGACGGCGGCGCCGCGGCTGCCCATGTAGGTGAAGCTGCGAAAAATCTTGTGCCAGAGATGCTCGATACGCGCTGGATCCTCGCCTGTCACGGCCACACCGATCTGCCGCAGGATCGTGCAGAGAGCGCGGTTGGCGAGCCTTGTAGTGGTGGTGATCTCTCCCCAGCCACTTACCCCCTCGTTGGTTGTCACTTCGACGAACAGGAATTCTCCCCAATAAGAAGCATCGGACTTGATCAGCCACGGCCGAATGCTCGTGATTTTCATCTCAATTCCTTTATCTGAAATGGTCAGGCTAACGATGTTCGACTGGACCTTCGTTCCTATCCGGCCCGAGCGGCGTTGCGCGCACGCATCTGTTCGAGAATATGCCGGCCGGAACCCTCGACGTGGCGGGAAACGAGTTCGGCCGCCTTGTCCGCTTCTCCCGCTTTTACGTGCGCGATGAGTTCGCGGTGCTCGCGAATGATCGCGGCACGCCGCGCGAGCGTGAAATTGAAACGCCGGCTCACGGCTCGGAGCACTTCACGATGCTTCCACCAAAGTTCGGCGGCATGGCGGTTATAGTGCCGCTGGTACATCACGGTGTGGAAAGCGGTATCCAGCTCGCTGTGCCTGAATGTGTCGGCAAAGTTGTTCTCTTCAATCAAGCCTTGGAGACGTTCTAGTTCGGCGATGTCCTCGCCAGTCGCCATATTTACAAACCATCGCGTCAGGGCCGGCTCAATCAGAACACCGATTTCATAGATATCCCGGACAAAATCCTGATCTATGGGTCGGACGCGCGCCCCGCGGTTGGGGAGAAAGATGACAAAACCCTCCCCGCGCAAGAGCTGCAGGGCCTCGCGCACGGGGTTGGTCGAGGTGCCGTGACGCCGGGCGAGATCGGTAACCACAAGCCGTTCATTGGCGGCGAGCCGTCCCTCAATGATGTCTTCCCTGATCAGTTCATAAAGCGAGGCGCCCTCGCTGGATGCCCCGATTGGATCAGTGCCCACAGGTGGCATCGCTTTGAAATCGCTCATTTCGGCCAAGGCCGGCTCCCCTAATCAATACATACCCTGCCCGATATCACACACGGTTTCCGCAAACAATGTACGATCCGACGCGTTGACAGGCAATCCACGATCTGAAAACGTACAAAATGATCGAAGGGATACATAGAGCAGAAAGGCGTCCCGCGGTCGAACGAGCTAGACCGCTTTGCCTTTGCGCAGGGCGGCATGCAGAACAGGGAGGATACCTATGACGAGGATTACGCTCGGCAGTGCGGTCCTGCGCGGCACTGTCGCCACTGCTTTGATGGCATCGCTGATGTCCACATCGGCGCTCGGTGCGCCGGTCGACCTCAGCAAATGGTCGCCGGAATATGTGCGCTCCATTGCGGGCACACAGGATTTTGACACGGCGGCCGATTGCGCCAAGGTCACCCCCCTCGACTACAAGGGGCGACTGACCTTCTGGTATCAGGGCGTCTTCGAGGGCGACCCCGACCTCTTGCGCCAGTACTACAAAGATTTCTTCGAGACCTTCCGCAAGACCTATCCGAACATCCAACTCGAGGAACAAGCCCTCACCTATAACGACCTTCTTGACAAGTTCCGCACGGCGCTCCTGGGCAATGCAGCGCCGATGGCGGTCCGCCTGCAAATCCTGGGTGGTACCGAGTTCGCCTCAAAAGGCTATCTGCAGCCGCTCAAACCCGAGGATGTGGGGTATTCCACCGAGGACTTCTGGCCCGGCGCCATGAAGGCCGTGACCTGGGAGGGGGTGACCTACGGCATTCCAACCAACAACGAGACGATGGCGTTCATCTGGAACGCCGACATCTTCAAGCGTGCTGGCCTCGATCCGGACAAGGCTCCGGCAACCTGGGACGACGTCGTCAAGTATTCCAAGCAGATCCACGACAAGCTAGGGATTGCCGGCTACGGCCTCGTGGCTCGCAAGAATGCCGGCAATACGCCGTACCGCTTCATGCCGCAGCTGTGGGCCTATGGCGGCGGCGTCTTCGACGAAGCCACCGCGAACCCGACCTATGAGGAGGTCAAGCTCGATAGCCCGCAGAGCAAGGCCGCCCTGCAAGCATCGTACGATATGTATGTTCGCGACAAGTCGGTTCCGGTTTCGGCGCTCACCAACCAGCAGGCCGATAACCAGCCCCTGTTCCTCGCCGGCCAGCTCGGCATGATGATCTCGCACCCGTCCGACTACGACGTCATGCTCGACCTGCAGAAGAAGGCGACGGGCGCCGACAAGGATAAGGCGCAGACCGTCATCGACAACATGCGCTACGGCCTGATTCCCACTGGCCCCGACGGCAAGCGCGCTGTCGTTTTCGGCGGCTCGAACATTCACATCCTGAAGCCCGAATATGTCGAGGGCGGCAAGGTCGACGAGCCGGCCGCAAAGGCTATCATCTGCATGTGGACGAGCCCTGAATGGTCGCTGAAGATGGCCTACGCCGGCTCGAACCCGGGCAACCTTAACGGCTTCAAGACCAAATGGATGAAGGAACGTCTGGACAACATCAAGTTCCTCGACGTGACGACCTCGATGCTGCCATATGGCATCCCGTTCCCAGCGCTGCCGCAGGCTCCCGAGATCATGAACATCATCGTCCCGGACATGCTGCAGAATGCCCTGACCGGAGCGATGACAGTCGACGAGGCAGCGGACGACGCGGCCAGGAAGGTAAGAGACCTGATGGGCGGACTCTAGTCCAGGCCTGACCGGCTGCACCGATAGTGCAGCCGGTTCGTTCAGAAGAAATAAGGGCGCGCCAAAGTGACGATCGTGACCGGCAAGGCCGAGGCTCGCCGAAGATTGCAATCCGGCAGGTCCAGCGTGCTACGCCAGATATGGGAGCATCGCGCTGACTACGCGTATGTGCTCCCTGCGATTGCAGTGATGCTCGTCGTCATCGCCTATCCGATCTACTACACGATCGAGCTGTCGTTCTTCAAGACGCCGCCTGGCCTGCAGCTCCGCGACAAGACCTTCATCGGCTTCGACAACTACACGACCATCCTCACCAGTGAGGTGTTCTGGAGAGTCACCTGGAACACTCTGATCTGGACGCTGGGCTCCACTTTGATTGCCTTTGTCCTTGGGTTTGCCACCGCGCTGGCGCTCCACCGCGAGTTTGTCGGCCGCGGTGTGCTGCGCGCAATCCTGATCATTCCCTGGGTCATCAGCGCGGTCGCCGCCTCCTATATCTGGAAGTGGATCTATCATTCGGACTTCGGGATCATCGGCGCTGTGCTGGTCGGCCTCGGATTGGCCGACCGACCGCCGAATTTCATCGACAGCGTCAACACGGTTCTGCCTTCCCTGATCGTCGTCAATATCTGGCGCGAGTTTCCGTTTGCCATGATCATGATGATGGCCGGCCTTCAGACCGTGCCCGAGCAGTTGCTGCGCGCCGCGCAGGTCGACGGCGCCAGCGCCTGGCAGCGCTTCTGGCACGTCACGTTCCCGCACTTGCGCAACGTCTCGACGGTGACGATCCTGCTGCTCGCGGTGGCCAACTTCAATTCCTTTATCATCCCCTGGATCATGACCGGCGGCGGGCCGTCCAACGCATCGCATATCTGGATCACCCACATTTATGAGCTCGCCTTCGGCCGGCAGCGCTGGGGCGTGGCATCTGCCTATTCGGTGCTCCTGTTCCTCACCCTGATGACGCTCGGCTACTTCTACGTCCGTGCGCTAAGCGGCAACGAGCGGCAAGAGGGGAGCGCATGAGCACGACTGCCGAGACAGCTCCGCGAAGCCTGAGCCGTCGCCGGATGCGCGTCGACGGATGGCGGTGGACCGGGCGCATCTTCCTCGCGTTCATGCTGCTTTACACCGCGGTGCCGATGATCTGGATGCTGATCACCTCGATCAAGTCCGGGTTCGCGGCGTTGCAATTCCCGCCGCAATGGTGGCCGGACGAACCTACCCTCGCCAGCTATGAGAAGCTGCTCGATCCCCAGAACAGCGTCGGCCAGGACTTCCTCCGCTTCTTCTGGAACAGCCTTTTCGTGTCGACCGTCACGACAATCCTCTCAGTGATCGTCGCCGTCCCTGCGGCCTACGCGTTTTCGCGCTTCAGTTTCCCCGGCCGGAACTTCCTGTTCTTTGCCGTGCTGCTGCGCAACATGTTCCCGGCGGTGATCTTTCTCGTGCCGCTGTTCATCCTGATGCGCCTGCTCGGGTTGATGAACACGCATGGCTCGCTGATTCTCACCTATCTCACCTTCGGCCTGCCGCTGGCGATCTGGCTGCTCAAGGGCTTTTACGACAACATTCCGGTGCAGCTCGAGCAGGCGGCGCGCATCGATGGGGCAACGCGGTTTCAGGCCTTCATCTTGATTGTGATGCCGCTCTCGACGCCGGGGATCATCGCTACCGCGATCTACTCGTTCATCGGCGCGTGGAACGAGTACATCTACGCCTACACCTTCCTCACCAAGAACGACCAGTTGACACTGCCGGTCGGCATCCAGCGCTTCTTCTCGGAAAATACGACGGACTTTCCGGGCCTGATGGCGGCCAGCTTCATGATGAGCGTGCCCGTCGTGGTGCTGTTCCTCGTCCTGCAACGATACTTCGTACGCGCCCTTACCGAAGGCGCGGTCAAGCACTAGGGAGTTGCCGATGGCCCACGTGGTCCTCAAAGATCTCGTCAAGTCCTATGGCAGCTTCAAAGCTGTCAACGACGTGTCGCTGACGGTCAATGACGGCGAGTTCGTTGCGCTCGTCGGCCCTTCAGGCTGCGGCAAGACAACCACGCTCAATCTCGTCGCGGGGCTGATCCCGATCACATCGGGCGACATCGTCATCGGGGACCGGGTGGTGAACGACCTCGACCCCAAGGACCGGGACATCGCAATGGTGTTCCAGAACTACGCGCTCTATCCGCAGAAATCGGTTTACAAGAATCTGGCGTTCCCGCTGCAGATGCGCAAACTGCCCAGGGACGAGATCGACAAGAAGGTCAAGGAAGCGGCGCGAGTGCTCGACATGACGCACCTGCTCGAGCGCAAGCCACGCGAACTTTCGGGCGGGCAGCAGCAACGGGTGGCCCTGGGCCGTGCGCTTGTCCGCGACCCCGCCGTGTTCCTGATGGACGAGCCGCTCTCTAACCTCGACGCCAAACTGCGCGTGCAGATGCGGTCTGAGATCAAGCGCTTCCACCAAGACCTCAAGGCAACGATCATCTATGTGACCCACGACCAGCTCGAAGCCGTGACCATGGCCGACAAGATGGCGGTGATGAACGGCGGCTACCTGCAGCAATACGATTCACCGGCGCAGGTCTTTGCCCATCCCGTCAACATGTTCGTAGCCAGCTTCATAGGCAGCCCGTCGATGAGCCTTATCCCGCTGCAGGCATCGACGGCAAACGGCAACGCTGTGTTGACCAGCGCGGAGGGCTGGAGCTTTGAGCTCTCGCCGCGCAACGTCCAGAAGGTCGCAAGGGCAACGACCAGGAAAGTCGTGCTCGGCGCGCGTCACTCGACGATCAAGCTGCGCAAGAGCGCGGTCCCCGGTGCCATTCCGGCCAAGGCCTACACGGTGGAGCCGACCGGAGACGTCACGTTCGTGCAGGCGTTCCTGTCCGGTGCCATCGTCAACGTCAGCGTGCCGCCCAACATTGCCGTCGCGCCCGATGAACAGATCTGGCTCGAGTTCGACCAGGAGCGGATGCATCTGTTCGACGGCGAAACCGAAATGGCCCTCAAGGCCAACTGAGGCAGGGCGGATGCGTTTGGAACGTGGCGTGGATGACTACGAAGCTTAAGATCACCGCGATCAAGCCCTATCCAGTATGGGTAGGAACGCGCAACCAGATGCTCGTCAAGGTCGAGACCGACCAAGGCATCTTCGGCTGGGGTGAGAGCGGCTTGAGTGGTCGCGAGAAAGCGGTGGCCGGCGCGGTCGAGCACTATCGCGAGTTTCTCATCGGCCGCGACCCGATGCAGATGGGCCGGATCTGGCAGGAGGTTTATCGCAGCCAGTACTTCGAAGGCGGACGAGTCCTGCAAGCGGCGACTTCCGCCATCGACATCGCCCTTCACGACATCAAGGGCAAGGCGCTGGGAGTGCCGGTCTACGACCTGCTAGGCGGCAAGCAGCGCGACCGCATCCCCACCTTCGCCTCGACCGGAGACGAAGCCGAAGGCGACGTTGCCATCGAGCGAGCCCGCGAGCTACGCGCACAGGGGTGGCAGGCGATCCGCTTCTTCCCCACCGGTCAAAGCAGCAGGGACATCTTCGAGCCGCGCGAGTCGATCGGCACTACCTCGAGTATGCTTAACAAGGCACGCGAGGCGCTGGGCGACGACGTCGTCCTCGGCATAGACTATCATCATCGGCTGTCGGTGGCCGAGGCGGCGAGCTTCTGCAACAAGCTCGGTCGCGGCGTGCTTGATTTCATCGAAGAGCCGATACGGGACGAGGCACCGGAGGCCTACGAATCCCTGCGTACGATGACCGACATCCCCTTTGCCATCGGCGAGGAATTTGCCAGCAAGTGGCAGTTCCTGCCTTACATCGAGCGTGGCATCCACCAGTTCAATCGGCTCGATGTTTGCAATGTCGGCGGGCTTACCGAGGCGATGAAAGTCGCTGGTTGGAGCGAGGCGCACTATGTGGATCTGATGCCGCACAATCCCCTTGGTCCGGTGTGCACGGCCGCGACCGTGCATCTCGCCGCTGCGGTACCCAACTTCGCCTGGCTCGAGACCAGGGAACCCGAAACAAAGCTGGGCTTCGACAATTCCGACTTCTTCCCTGTGCAACCACGGCTCGACGGGACCGACTATCCGGTCGGTGATCTGCCGGGGCTCGGCGTCGAGGTCAACGAGGAGGCGATCCAGGCGGCGAGCTTTCGTTTTTGGGAAGCACCTCACCTTAGGCGCCGCGACGGTTCTGTTACGAACTGGTAGTTCCCTTTCAACCGGAGTCAACGATGACACATGCTCCCGACATCACGCGGCCGCCAAAACACCTGATCGACGCGCTAAGGGAGATCGGCGCCGCGACAGTTGCTGGCACGCTTGGCCACATGGGTTTTCGCAATCCGCACATGGTGGGACCGGTGGCGCAGAACCACGGGAAGTCGATCGTCGGGCCGGCGCTGACGCTGCAGTTCATGCCACAGCGGCCGGACCTGTTCACCGAGGGAGAATATGCCGATCCAGAGACGCAGCTGCATCGGCACGTGCTTTATCACGCACAGGAGGGCGATGTAGTCGTGGTCGATGCGCGCGGCGACATGAGCTCGGGCGTCTTCGGCGATATGATGTCGACGTATTTCAAAGGCAGGGGCGGCGCGGGCATCGTCATCGATGGATGCATGCGCGACCGGCCCAATGTTGAAAAGCTCGATCTGCCCCTATGGCTGCGCGGCTGGACGCCAAATTATCATGTGCAGACCAGCATCTATCCCAATGCCGTCAACGTTCCGATTGCCTGCGGCGGTGTCACGGTGATCCCCGGTGACATCATCGTCGCCGACGACGACGGGGTGGTGGTGCTCCCTGTCGCAATGGCGCCGACGGTAATCGAAGAATCACAGAAGCATCACGATTGGGAGGAGTTCTCGCGAGTGAAGCTCATGGAGGGCGGGCCGTTGCAACGCTACTATCCGCTGCATGACGACGCCCGTGGGGAGTACGAGGAGTGGCGCAAAACAAACCGCTCGGAGGACCCGAGTTAGCGCATGGATTACCCTGCGGCAGGCGGCAGACCTTCTGGCGGTAACGCCGGCACCTACGCAAAAGGCCTCTTCAAATGCCGCGAATATCTCTACAGGCTGCCCGTCAATCCGGAGCCCGGTCAGAAGCTTTCCCGGGCGCAGTATCTCGACTACGCGGAGCGCGTCGAGAAAAGCTCGGTCGTGAAGGTCAGCCGCCGACCATGGTGTTCCATCGCTGCTTGACGGCGATAGCGTGCTTGCATTCAACTCAAGGCGTGGCTGGCCAATCCATAGACCCATGGTCCGTTGCTTTCCCGGTTCAGAAACCGGCGGCCTTTGGACATTGTCGTCACGGTCTCGGCAACGCCGAGGCTGCTCTGCTGAAGGAACTCGGCAAACACGCCATCCCTCTCGCGCGTATCGACGCGCGCGAATCGACCTGCCAGCTTCTTCAGATGGACGGCGGTGAGATGGACCGCGTCCTGATCGCTCCGAGCCACAATGGGGCCAATCACGTGGCCGCGCCCGAACTCGCGACACATGGAATAGCCAACGACCTCGCCGCCACGACTCAAAGTGGCGATTGAGGCATCGTCCGAGAGCAGCGCAAGCAGCCTTGCACGGTTTGTCCCGAACGCGCGCGCGTCCAGCGCGGTGATGTCGCCGAGCCTGTCGCTAGGCAGGTCATTTAGTTCACCGTCGAGAGCTGGCATCGGCGGGAGTGTTTCGGGGACCTGTCCCTGGCGCATATAGTCGATCGCCTCGCTCGTGAAGCCGAGTGAAATATACAGAGGATAGGCGGGATGAGTTGCATTCAGGGCCAGATTGCGATCCCCGCACTGCTCAAGGACCTGTTCCATGAGCCATCGGCCACCTCCCTGCGCCTGTGCGCGGGGCGTCGTGATCACAAGACCAATGGTGGCAAAATCGTCCCCGTGGGGAAACCACATCGCGCTTCCGAAGACGCGCCCAATTCCGTCAACGGCGACGATGCCGTGGCCGGCGCGGCGCAACAAATCCCAATCCTTGGGGCGATGCGGCCAGCGGACAGAAATCGATAGTGCATGCAGCAGCTCAACGTCGACATCATTGATGTCCCGCGCGACCAGTTCAAAGGATTTCAGGCGCACTGATCTCTGCATCTCAGTCGATCCGCTCCTTCAACCAATGCCCAGCGTCGCAAGCAATGGCGTTCAATCCCGTCGTCGACGCCATGTCGCGACAGGCCTCATTTGCCGCAGCTTTACACGGGAAAGCCAGCAGGTTTCGCTGGTTCGGGGCGTTTTTTCGCAATCTTCAGCCAAAGCACGACGCGATTCGGCAGGGAACACTGCTGCCTACGGATAGGCTGGTCGCACCCGGTGACAATGTGCAAGCAGAGCGGACCGCCATGAACGTGGAAGAAATCCTCGCGACCCTGATTGCATTTCCCTCTGTTGTGGGCGCCCCAAACGGCGCGATCGTCAATTGGATCCGCGACTACTGTCAGGCAGCGGGAGCCGAGGTGACGGTTCTTCCTGGTCCCGAGGGCGACCGGTCCAACCTCTTCGTCACGATCGGCCCGCGCGAGGGTCGGGGCTACATCATCTCCGGACATGTGGATGTCGTGCCGGCCGGCGAGCCGGAATGGAGCTCGGATCCGTTTGTCCTGCGCCGCGAGGGCGGCAGGCTTTACGGCCGCGGCGCCACCGACATGAAGGGCTTTCTCGCCTGCGCATTGGCCGCGCTCCCAGAACTTGCGGCGATGAACCTGCGGCAGCCGATTCATCTCGCATTCTCCTACGATGAAGAGGCGGGGTGCCGTGGCGTGCCGCATCTCTTAGCTGCGTTGCCAGGCCTATGCGAGAGGCCGCTTGGCGCGATTGTCGGCGAGCCGAGCCGGATGCGGCCGGTGCGCGCGCACAAGGGGAAGGCCGCCGCGCGGCTCGAGGTGGTCGGGCGATCCGGCCATTCGTCTCGCCCCGATCTCGGACTCAATGCCGTGCACGCCATGGCCGGCGTCATCACGCACGCCGTGGCCTATGGCCAATCCCTCGCCGACGGACCGCTCGATGAAGATTTCGAGCCGCCATATTCTTCGTTGCAGGTGGGCGTCATCGCCGGTGGACAGGCGGTCAACATCATCGCTGGCCACTGCACTGCCGATATCGAGGTACGTGCCGTGCCGGGCGTTTCTCCATCCTCCCTGCTTGAGCCGGTCAAGTCTGGGCTTTTTGCCCTGCGCGACAGCGGCTTCGAGGTAATTTGGCACGAGTTGAGTTCCTATCCCGCCCTTGCACCCGCGAAGGGGAGTGAGCTAGCGGCGGTTCTGACCGAGCTGACGGGGCAGGAGCCGCTCACAGCGGTCAGTTACGGCACGGAGGCCGGGCTTTATCAGCAGGCCGGTATCGATGCGATCATTTGCGGCCCCGGCGACATCGGCCGTGCTCACCGTGCCGACGAATATATCGAGACCGGTGAACTCGCCGCTTGCCGGAAGATGATCCACGGGCTCGGCGCGCGTCTCGCGGCCTGAGGGAAGGGGCGGTTTCCATGGCGTTTCTTTTCAATTCCGATGCCGCGCGTGCTGCGGTGTTCCGCGAGATCTTCGCGCGCGAGCTCCCGGAGCTGGAATTCTTCCATTCCGGCGAGGAGTTGGAGCCGGAGAAGGTGCGCTATCTCATTACCTGGACAGTGCCGGACGAGATCTCGCGCTACCGCAATCTGGAAGTGCTGTTCTCCATCGGAGCGGGCGTCGACCAGTTCAAGCAGGACGTGGTGCCGAGCCATGTGAAGCTTGTGCGGATGGTCGAGGATGGCATCATCCGCATGATGCAGGAATACGTCGCGCTAGGCGTGTTGGCGCTCCACCGGGAGCTGCCCACCTATCTCGAGCAGCAGAAAAGGTGCCTCTGGCAACCGATTGCCGCTCGACAGGCGGCCGAACGCCGGGTTGGCTTCCTCGGCCTTGGCATGCTGGCGCAGGCGGCTATCGAGCGCTTGAAGCCGTTCCAGTTTCCACTTGCCGGGTGGAGCCGCAGCGAAAAGCGGGTAGAGCGCGTGGCCTGTTTTCATGGCGCGGACCAACTCGCGGGCTTTCTGAAGCAAACGGATATTCTCGTCTGCCTGCTGCCGCTGACGGAACAAACGGGCGGCATGCTCGATGCAAAGCTCTTCGACCTACTGCCCGCCGGGGCGCGGCTGCTGCATGTCGGCCGAGGTCCGCAACTCGACCAGGCCGCGCTGATCGACGCGCTCGACACCGGTCACGTATCTGCGGCGATGCTTGATGTCACTGATCCAGAACCGCTTCCGGAACACCATCCGCTGTGGTCGCATCCGAAGGTGGTGATAACGCCGCACATCGCCTCGGTGACGCAACCTCATACGGCGGCGCAATCCGCCGTGGACAACATCCGCCGCCACCGCGCCGGGAAGGCTCTGATCGGCCTCGTCGATCGGAGGCTCGGCTATTAACAAGGAAACCTCACATGTCACTTCTGATCACTGTCGACACAAATCCCGCCTTCACGCCGAAGGAGGCATTGCCGCTGCCGGAGCGACTCATTTCCGGCACTCCATCCTTCAAGACCTGGGCGCAGGATGCCTCGAAAGGTGAGGCGGTTCTGACCGGCGTCTGGGAGGCGACGCCCGGCGAGACGCATTCGATCAAGGGCACCACCTACGAGTTTTGCCACATCATTTCGGGTGTGATCGAAATCGAGGAGAAGGGAGGCGAGACAAAGACCTATCGCGCCGGCGACAGCTTCGTGATGAAGCCCGGTTTCGTCGGCGTCTGGCGCACGATCGAGACCGTGCGCAAGATCTACGTCTGCGTTTATGACTGAGTTCAATGCTCAAGGTCCGGCCGAATAGAGCGCGTGGCTGTTCCAGAACAAACGACTTTTAAAGTTCCGCCTGATGAGATTCGACGCCGTCGGGCGGCTCATCCTCGACGGAAAATGCGGCGCGCGGTCCATTATTGTTCCGATGAAACGCTAGTGCGAATGAGGACCTCCATCAAATGACGACCTACAACATAGCGCTCATCCCCGGCGACGGCATCGGCAAGGACGTGACCGATTCGGCATGGCAGGTGATGCAGGCGGCGGCAAAACGGGGCGGTTTCGCCCTTGATGGCAAACGCTTCCCATGGTCCTGCGCCTACTACCTGGAAACCGGCGCAATGATGCCGCCAGACGGCATCGAGACACTTCGGAAATTCGATGCGATCTACCTGGGCGCTGTGGGGTGGTCCGCGGAAGTGCCTGACTCAGTATCGCTACACGGGCTGCTCCTGCCGATCCGGAAAGGGTTCACGCAGTACGCCAACATACGACCGCACAGGCTGTTGCCGGGCGTCCAGGGGCCCCTCCGATCCGATGGCTTCGACATCCTGTGCATACGCGAGAATACGGAAGGCGAATATTCCGGCGCCGGCGGGCGCGTCCATTCCGGCACGGCCAATGAGGTCGCGATTGAGACAGCAATCTTCACGCGTCCGGGTGTCGAGCGGATCATGCGTTTCGGTTTCGAACAGGCGCGGGCGCGCCGCAAGAAGCTCGCATCTGTGACCAAATCCAACGCGCAGAAACATTCCATGGTTTTCTGGGATGAGGTGACGCGCGAGATAGCGAAAGACTATCCCGATGTAGAGGTCTCGCACTACCACATCGACGCCATGGCTGCCCGCATGGTGCTGGCGCCTGAAAGCCTCGACGTAATCGTCGCCTCGAATCTGTTTGGCGACATCCTCACCGATATCGGAGCGGCGATCCAGGGCGGGCTGGGTTATGCCGCCTCTGCCAATATCAATCCCGATCGCAGCGCACCTTCCATGTTCGAGCCTGTCCATGGGTCGGCGCCCGATATCGCGCATCTCGGCGTCGCCAATCCGATCGCCGCGATCTGGTCCGGTGCGATGATGCTCGAGCATCTGGGCGAGCGGCATACTGCGGCAGAAGTGATGTCAGCAATCGAGTCCATTACCGCGCAGGGCATAGGCACGATCGCAGGCAAGGACCGGACTGAAACCATCACGCGAGCCGTGCTTGCGGCATTGAGCTGAAAGGGCAGAGGAAAAAGACCATGAATGCGATCACGAGGATTGGCACCTTTAACGATACGGACCTGTTCCGCCAGCAGGCCTTGATTGGCGGTGTCTGGCGGGAAGCGGACACAAAGGCCGTCGCCGAGGTCACCAACCCTGCCAGCCTGAATGTTCTCGGCACCATTCCGGACATGGGGGGCAACGAGACCAGGGCCGCGATCGGCGCTGCGGCCGAGGCATTCAGGAGTTGGAAGAAGAAGACTCATGCCGAGCGCGGGGGACTGCTGGAACGCTGGCACGAACTCATTCGCCGGCATGAACAGGATTTGGCGCTTCTGCTGACGCTGGAACAGGGCAAGCCGCTTGCCGAGGCGCTCGCGGAGATCCGCTATGGCGCGTCGTTCGTGAAATGGTTTGCGGAGGAGGCGCGCCGGATCGGTGGCTCGACCATTCCGTCACCCACTGCCGATCGCCGCATTCTGGTTCTCAAGGAAGCAGTCGGCGTCTGCGCCGTCATCACCCCGTGGAATTTCCCCAACGCGATGATCACGCGCAAAGTCGCCCCCGCGCTGGCTGCCGGCTGCACGGTGGTGATCAAGCCGTCCGAGTTCACACCATTTTCGGCGCTCGCGCTCGGCGTCCTGGCGGAGCGAGCGGGCATCCCGGCAGGCGTTATCAACATCGTAACCGGCATGCCGGCGGAGATCGGCAAAGAGCTGATGGCCAACGAAACGGTGCGCAAGATCTCCTTCACCGGTTCAACCCGCGTCGGCGCGCTTCTGATGAAGGGCGCCGCCGACGGCATCAAAAGGCTCAGCCTCGAGCTCGGCGGGAACGCGCCTTTCATCGTCTTCGATGACGCAGATCTCGATCTCGCTGTCGAAGGGGCGGTAAACTCCAAATTTCGCAATGGCGGCCAGACTTGCGTCTGTGCCAACCGCATTCTCGTGCAGGCAGGCATCTATGAGGCGTTTGCTGCGAAGCTCGCCAGCCGAGTTGCAGAGATGAAGGTTGGCGCCGGTACAGAGGAGGGCGTCGTGATCGGGCCGATGATCAATGGTGCCGCCATCGAGAAGATCGAGCGGCATGTCGCCGATGCTTTGGAGAAAGGCGCCCGGATAATTGCCCGGAGCGAAGCAGTGCCGGAAGGGAAACAATACGCCCGGCCTATTCTGCTTGGCGACGCCACGACCGAAATGCTGCTGGCGTCGGAAGAGACGTTCGGGCCCGTTGCGCCGTTGTTCCGTTTTGAAAGCGAGGAGGAAGCAATTGCGATCGCCAATGGAACACCCTTCGGCCTTGCCGCCTATTTCTACACGGAGAACCTCAAACGATCGTGGCGTGTCGCCGAGGCGCTGGAGTTCGGTATGGTCGGACTCAACACCGGTCTGATCTCGACAGAGGTCGCGCCGTTCGGCGGTGTGAAGCAGTCGGGGCTGGGGCGCGAAGGATCGCAGCTGGGGATTGAGGAATATCTGGAGGTCAAGACGCTCCACGTCGGCGGGTTGCATTAGAGGCTTTTCCGGAATGTCAAGAGCGAGACCAGCAATGCGAAAGGGGCGGTCGAACCGCCCCTTTCGCATTTGATACTTCGGATGCCGCGATGGCCGGCCCGCTTCAAGCAACTTCCCGAATGGGCTCCAGGCCGACGGCGGCGGCCAGCTCGCCGATACCCTTGATCTCGGTGTACTCGTAGAAGGGATTGGCGGGCTCGTGGCCGCGGTTCACCCAGACCTTGCTCTTGATGCCGAGGTCGTAGGCGGTCATCAGGTCGTAGCGGAACGAGGAGGAGACATGGGTAATGTCCTCCGGTCCGCAGCCAAGCTTGTCGAGCATGTATTCGAAGCCCTGCATCCGCGGCTTGTAGGCGCCGGTCTCCTCGGCGGTGATGACCATGTGGAACGGCGCGCCCAGCTTTTCTACGTTCGACATGATCAAGCTGTTCATGGCGTTCGACAGGATCACCAGCGGAATCTCCTTGGCGACCTTGGCCAGACCCGCCGGCACATCCGGATGCGGACCCCATGTCGGCACTTCCTCATAGATGCGCTGGGCATCCTCGGGCCGGAATGCGATGCCGTTGCGCTTGCAGGTGCGTTCCACGGAATTGTGCACGACATCGAGGTAGGGCTTCCAGGCGCCAAGAACCTCGTCCAGGCGATAGGCGGCGAAGTCCTTGATAAACTGCGTCAACGCCGCAGGCGAAAGCTGCGAGCCGTAGACGCGCCGCGCGGCACCGGCCATATCGAAATTGGTGAGCGTGCCGTAGCAGTCGAAGGTGATGTATTTCGGTCTGAAAGTCGACATGGCGACCATCCTCCTAGTTTTCTCGGCACAGCCTGCCTGTACCACAATCACCATAGTCGGAGATCTGGAGGACTAACGGCCGCATTCGCCGCGACCTGAAGCAGATCGTTTCGTATTGCATCGCCGGTTTGGCAGAGAGTTGCGCCAGGTGTCCTTTTGAGCTTTTGGAGCAGCGCGGCCTGTCGGCCATGCTTCGGCAGAAGATGCGGCGCGAGCGGCGAAGGATAGTGAAAACGCGTGGCGCATGGCTGCCGGTCGGGAGGAACTGCTGTCTTTGGTGGTCTACCGTTAGCACCTGAAGACGAAGGCCGGAATTCATCATGACCACGCGACAGATCATTCTTGAAGAGATGACACCGGGGCACCTGGAAGGTGCTGTCGAGTTGTCTCGCCAAGTTAAATGGCCGCATCGCCGCGAGGATTGGGAGCTGGTCCAGTCGGTCAGCCGGGGGATCGTCGCTCTGGAAGAAGAACGCGTGGTGGCGACCATCATGATGACCCCCTATGGCGACGATGCCGCCACCATCAACATGGTGATCGTCGATGCGGCCATGCGCGGCCGCGGACTCGGCCGAAAGATGATGGAAGAGGCGCTTGCCAAGGCGGGTGAGCGCACATGCTATCTGGTGGCGACACAGGAAGGGCTCCCGCTTTATGAGAAGCTGGGTTTTGTCGCGACTGGCAAGATCGTGCAGCACCAAGGCGTGGCGCCGTCTGTCGACGCACTGGACCATGTATCCTGGAGCGAGAGCGCCGATCATGGCCGCCTCGTGGCGCTGGATCGCGCGGCGTATGGATATGACCGTTCGGCGCTGATGCAGCTCTTGCGAGAGCGGGCGAAGTTCGCCGTTGTTCGTGACGAAGGCGAAGTCCAGGCCTTTGGGGCGATCCGCCCGTTCGGTCGAGGCTTGGTCATCGGCCCAGCGGTGGCGAGAAACGGTACCGAAGCCAAGGCGCTGATCGACTTTCTGCTCGCCCATCACCAGGGCAGGTTTGTCCGTATCGATACGGATGGTTCCACAAATCTCGCTGAATGGCTCACCGGGCGCGGGCTCGCGCACGTCGGCGGTGGGATCACGATGCGACGCTCCATGGCCACGCACAAAGAAAGCAAGCCCGCGCATCACCGCACATATGCGTTGGTCAGTCAGGCACTCGGTTGAATCGGAGGAAGAAATGCTGGCAAACTCACTGATCGAACTCGATCGCGCACATCTGGTTCACCCGTTTTCATGCTATCGGAGCCACGAGGAAACCGGTGTGCGGGTGCTCAAATCCGCCAAGGGCGCGATGGTGACCGATGCAAGCGGGAAAACGCTGCTGGACGGATTCGCCGGTCTATGGTGTGTAAACATCGGATACGGGCAGGAAAGCGTCGTTGAGGCAGCGGCCAAGCAGCTAAGAGAGCTTCCCTATGCGACGGGATATTTCGGACTGGGGTCCGAGCCTGCCATTCGTCTTGCTGCCAGACTTGCCGAACTGGCGCCCGGCGATCTGAACCATGTCTATTTCACGCTGGGCGGTTCCGACGCAGTCGACAGCACGATCCGTTTCATTCGCTACTACTACCATGCCAAGGGTACGCCGCAAAAGGACCAGTTCATCTCGGTCGAGTATGGCTACCACGGATCCTCGACGGCAGGGTCCGGTCTGACCGCGATCCCCGCTTTCCATGCGGGCTTCGGCGTGCCTTACGACTGGCAGCACAAGATTCCCTCGCACTACGCCTATCGCAATCCGGTCGGTTCCGATCCGCAGACGATTATCGACGCATCGGTCGCGGCCCTGCGCGCCAAGATCGCGGAACTCGGCGCGGACCGCGTTGCGGCCTTCTACGCCGAACCCATTCAGGGTTCGGGCGGAGTCCTCGTTCCACCGACAGGCTGGCTGAAGGCCCTGCACGCCGTGTGCAAGGAACACGACATTCTGTTCGTTGCCGACGAAGTCATCACTGCCTTTGGCCGCACCGGCCCGCTCTTCGCCTGTGACGAGGACGATGTGGTGCCGGATTTCATGACCACGGCGAAGGGACTGACCTCGGGCTACGTGCCGATGGGCGCAGTCTTCATGTCGGACCGTGTCTACAATACGATCGCGGATGGAGCCGGCAAAGCGCCTGTCGGCCATGGCTCCACCTATTCAGCCCATCCCGTGAGCGCGGCGGTGGGGCTGGAATGCCTGCGTCTCTACGAAGAGGGCTTGCTCGAGAACGGGCGGAAGGCCGGGAAGCGCTTGATGGAAGGCCTTCGCTCGCTCGCCGACCACCCGCTGGTTGGCGATATTCGCGGTCGCGGCATGCTCGCCGCGGTCGAGTTGGTCACTGACAAGGAGCGCAAGACGCCCCTGCCGGTGGCAGCCGATCCGGGTCGCCGTATTTTCGACCGCGCATGGGCGAACGGCCTCGTCATCCGCGCCTTCAACAGCGGCATCCTGGGCTATGCGCCGCCGCTCTGCTGCACGGAGGACGATATCGATGGAATCCTCGAACGCACGCGGATGACGCTGGATCAAACCCTCGAAGACAAGGACGTGCGGGCAGCAATGAAAAGATGATCGTCCAGACTGCCGCCGCATGCGCGGGGCAGCCTCTTCCTCATCTGTCGAATATGGCGTCGAGCGGCAGGTGAGATTTCACGATAGGGGATTTCAGCACGACGAAGCTGAAATATTTGTCGATGCCGATGTCCATTTCGACAAGGCGCTCCATGACCGTCTGGTATTCGGTGATTCCCGCTGTGACAAACTTCACCAGGTAGTCGTAGCCGCCTGAAACAAGATGGCATTCGATGACGGAATCGATCTTCTCGACGGTGGCAAGAAACCGCGCGAAGTCGTTCTGCCGATGGTTCCTGAGCGTTATCTCGGTGAAGACCGTTAACGTCTGCCCGAGCTTGGAGACGTCGATCTGGGCGGAATAACCGGTGATGAAGCCTTCCGCCTGAAGCTTCTTGACCCGCATCAGGCAGGGGCTCGGTGACAGATACACCAGCTCGGCAAGCTCGACGTTGGATATGCGCCCGTTCTTTTGCAGCTCGGAGAGAATTTTGATGTCGATCTTGTCGAGCTTCATCAGAAACCTGTCACACGTTCGAACCGCGGATCGTCCGGCAAACGGCGTCCGTTACTTCCTGCGTGGTCGCGGTGCCACCAACGTCCGGCGTCAGCACGCCTTCCCTTGTCACCGATTCCACAGCGCGCATCAGCCGGTCGGCCGCTTCGCTTTCGCCCAGATGGTCAAGCATCTGGGCAACGGTCCAGAAGGTGGCGACAGGGTTGGCGATACCTTTGCCGGCAATGTCGAATGCCGAGCCGTGGATAGGCTCGAACATCGAGGGGTAGCGCCGCTCGGGATCAATATTGGCGGTCGGTGCTACACCGAGGCTGCCCGCAAGCGCGCCTGCAAGGTCTGACAATATGTCGGCGTGAAGATTGGTGGCGACAATCGTATCGAGGCTCCGTGGTTTCAGCGTCATACGCGCCGTCATAGCATCAACCAGCATCTTGTCCCACGTGACGTCCGGGAATTCCCGTGCCACCTCGGCGGCGATTTCGTCCCACATTACCATGCCGTGACGCTGCGCGTTGGATTTCGTAACAACTGTCAGGAGCTTTCGCGGCCGTGACTGCGCCAGCCGGAATGCATAGCGCATGATGCGGGTGACGCCGACGCGCGTGAAGATCGCGACCTCGGTTCCGACTTCCTCGGGGAGGCCGCGATGGGCGCGGCCGCCGTGGCCCGAATACTCGCCCTCGGAATTCTCCCGCACGATCACCCAATCCAGATCGCCAGGGCCGACGCCCGCCAGCGGAGAAGCAATGCCCGGCAGTATCCTGGTTGGCCGCACGTTCGCGTACTGATCAAAGCCCTGGCAAATCGGCAGCCGGAGGCCCCAGAGCGTGATGTCGTCGGGCACATCGGGAGCACCGACCGCGCCAAAGAAGATAGCGTCGAAAGGCTTCAGTTGCGTCACACCATCTTCGGGCATCATCCGACCATGGGCCTTGTAGTAGTCTGAGCCCCAGTCGAAGTGCTTGACGCGCAGCTTGAAGTCGCCGCAGCGCTCTTCAAGTGTCTCAAGCGCCTGGAGACCGGCGGCAATGACCTCTGGCCCGATCCCGTCGGCTGGAATGGCGGCAATCTCATATTCGCGCATCGTCACTTTCCCTGTTTTCAGTGCTGGCCGCCTCGCTGCCTCGATCTCGAGTGCGACCGGTTGGACGTTGGCAAATCGGTCTTCTCAGAATTCAGCGACCTTGCCCCACGCAGCGGTCTTCAGGCGCTCCGGCCTATAAGGACGTGGATCGACGATCGGCTCGCTGCCCGTGATGATGTCGGCGATCATATGCCCCGCGCCGGGGCCGATCCCGAAGCCGTGACCGCTGAATCCCGCCGCCAGGATAAAACCCGGAATCCCCTCGATTTCACCGACTGCGGGAATGCCATCGGGCGTGCTGTCGATATAACCCGCCCAGGCATCGGAGATCGCGACGCGCTTGAGTTCGGGCATCAATTCGCAGGCTCGTCGATATGTCAGCCGAATCTGCCTCATGTCAGGTTTGGGGTCGAGAATCCGATTCCGTTCCATTGGTGTCACGGCGTCAAGTACCCATTTCCTCAGGCTTTCATGACCTTGACGCCAGCCCTCGAACGCTCCCGGGGCCAGACTGCGCCAGCGGCGGGCGAACATGGGCACGAACTCGCGGCTGAACCTGAGCTGCTGCGGTGTTGGATCGACTCGCGCCCGCCCGCTGATCGCCAGCGTATATCCACCGTTGCCGCGCCGCGTCAGCGAGACGCGCGCGGTATGCAGGGCATCCGGCAGACCATTTACGCCTGGCGCTACGGCTAGAATGGACTGACGCACGGCAGCTTGCGGGAAACGAATACCAAGCTGGTTGCAGAAGGAAGAAGCCCACGCGCCTCCGGCCATGACCACGGTCCTTGTCCGGATGGTTCCCGCTTCCGTAACGACGGCGCTGACCCGGCCGGCGCTCAACTCTATGCCGCGAGCCGCGCAACTTTGATGTACGGAGCCGCCAGCCGCCATGATCCCACGCGCGGCTACAGGTACCGCCCTCGAGGTGTCTGCCGTTCCGTCGGTCGGTGAGAAAACGCCGCCCTTCCACTTGCGGCCGGTCGCTTTGCCCCGTTCGGTGGCTTTTTCCGCGCTCAGCATATGCGTCGTGATGCCGACCGTCCTTGCAAAATCGCGCCACTTTGCCCAACCTGCGAGTTCATCGTCGTTCTGCGAGAGATAGAGCAGCCCGCAACGGCGAAAGCCGGTGTCTTCGCCAGTGTCCTGCGCCACTTTTTCCCAGAGATCGAGGCTCTTGGTCGCCATCGGCAACTCGCGCGCGTCACGGTTCTGCTGGCGGCACCAGCCCCAGTTGCGGCTGGACTGTTCGGCGGCAACGCGCCCCTTCTCCAGCAGGGCGACGCTGACGCCGCGGCGTGCGAGATAATATGCCGTGAATACGCCTACCACACCGCCGCCGATGACGACGACGTCCGCCTCGCGAGGCAAGGATGGGCTGGAATCGATGTGCATGAGCGGCGCGGGCATGGATGGGGACTCCGGTAATTTGAAGCATCCTAACCTGCCCCCTGCAGAGGCAGGCCGCGAAGTTTGTGCCTGGACGGAATATCGTGCGGTTAGCGGCCTCTAGGACGGGCAATTGTTGCGCGAAAAGCTCGCTGTCACCGGGGCAAGCAGGAGTACACTTCATGCAGTCGCGTCACATCTACGGCATGGCTATTCAGGGCGCGGCGCACGGTTGCCGACCCTGATCGGCAGTGCCTTGGCCTACATTGCGATGGGCCGCACGGACACCGTTCCGCTGGACCGCATTGCGTGGCACACGGTGCGGATGCACGCCGGAAGCCCTGGTTCCTGCCCGTCGTGGGCGCGTATTGCCGCATGAAGGATATGATTGCCGGATCATGTCGCGGGCCCCGACCAGCTGCAGAGTGAAATGCCGAACTGGACGTTCTTTTCAGAAGTTCCTGCCGCCCGAGGGCCAAGTTTCGATGACTCTGCGGAAACAAAACATTCAAACTGGCTGAAAGAACGGAGCAACCCTTCCCTATGGCAGGCAAGCTCCAGAGGACTTCCGATAGGCAGGGCTTACGCCTTCGGAGAGTTCTCCAAGAAAAGGGAACAGTGTCCGGTACACGGACCGGATTTCATCAAGGGAGCCGCCAGGATGAGCAGAATCCGTTTCTCACAGCCTCAGGGCGCGAAGCGCCGAGATGGCCAGACGACGGTCGCTCCGGTGAGGGGCTTCTGCTCAAAGGGCGATGATTCGGTCCGCAACAGCGTGGACCCGTTCGGTTTAAAGGGGAGGTGATCTCGATGGTCGCAAGCATCCAGGCTGTAGCCCCCCACGATGTGGCGCTTTCGATACGCGACCTCACGGTGAATTTGCCGGAAGGCATGGAACGGACCCATGCCGTCGAGAACATTTCCTTTGATCTGAGGCGCGGCCAAATCCTGTGCATCATCGGCGAATCCGGATCGGGGAAGTCTGTCACAGCCAATGCGATCATGGGGCTTCTGCCCAAGGTGATCCGCGTCTCCTCGGGGGCCATCCAGCTGGATGGGATGAACATCATAGGCATGTCGGCCGACAAGCTGCGCAGCCTACGCGGCCGGGTTGTGTCGATGATTTTCCAGGATCCGCTGTCGGCGCTCAATCCGTTGATGACCGTGGGTGCACAGATCGACGAGGTCATGGCGGCGCATAGCGTCGGCACTCCGAAATCCCGTCGCGGCCGCGCTATCGAGTTGCTGACTGAGGTGGGACTGCCGGACCCGGAACTCATGTACCACCAGTATCCGTTCCGCCTCTCCGGCGGGCAGCGGCAGCGGGTGATGATCGCCATGGCGCTAGCACTCGAGCCCACGATCCTGATCGCGGATGAACCGACGACCGCGCTCGACGTGACCACCCAGGCGCAGATTCTGGAGCTGATCCGCGAGATTCAGCGACGCAAGGGAATGAGCGTCATGTTCATCACCCATGACTTCGGGGTGGTGGCCGAGATCGCAGACAGTGTCGTGGTGATGGAGAAGGGCCACATCGTCGAGCAGGGTAGCGCTCAACAGGTCCTGAAGTCGCCTGGCCATCCCTACACCCGGCGCCTTATCGCAGCCGTCCCGCACCTGACCGGTGAGGACCGCGTTCCTCTGGAGACGGCCGACAAAGCGCCGATCCTGAAGGTCGAAGGCCTGATGAAGACCTACCGCAGCGGCAGTTCCCTGTTCAGCTCGCAGCGCGTCGTGCCCGCGGTCAACGAGGTCTCGTTCGATCTGGCGCCCGGGCGCACGCTGGGCGTCGTTGGCGAGAGCGGTTCCGGCAAATCGTCGCTTGGCCGGCTTCTGATTAAGCTGCTGGACAGTGACGGCGGCGGGATTCTGTTCGAGGGCCGCGACATTGCCAGGCTTTCCGAAGCCGAGTTCCGCCCGCTGCGGCCGCGGGTCCAGATGATCTTCCAGGACCCCTTCGCGTCGCTCAACCCGCGTTCGACTGTCGGCCACATCCTGACCGTTGGCCCAGTCGCGCACGGTATGCCCTATGCCCAAGCGCGTGAAGAAGCGAAGGCGCTTTTGGCTCATGTCGGGCTCGATGCCGGCGCCTTTGGCCGCTATCCGCACGAATTTTCCGGTGGGCAGCGCCAGCGCATAGGCATCGCTCGGGCGCTGATGTTCAAGCCCAAGCTGCTGATCGCCGACGAAGCTGTGTCGGCGCTCGACGTGTCGATCCAGGCCCAGATCCTGAAGCTGCTTGACCAGATCCAGCGAGAGACCGGCGTGTCGATGGTCTTCATCACCCACGATCTGCGCGTCGCCAGCCAGATCTGCGACGAAATCGCGGTGATGCAGAAAGGGCGGATCGTTGAACGCGGACCACCCTCGCAAATCTTCCTCGACCCGCAATCAGCCTACACGCGTGAGCTGGTGGCGGCGATTCCTGGAGAGCAGCCGGGATCTACCCGCCCGGTTGCAGCAAACGGGTAAAGAGCCACGGCGGATACCGCCAGAACAAGGGGAATTCCAATGACTGAACATACAAACTCCAAATCGAACTACTCGCGACGCGACGCCCTTCGATTGATGGCGATAGGCGGGGCGGCAGGCCTCATTGCGCCCAATCTTTTGGGCAAACCCGCCTTCGCCGAGACCCCGCCAGCGAGCCCGACCGGCCGCGTCGTCGTCGGATTTTCGCAGGAACCCACCGTCTTCAATCCACTGATGCCGCATACCGAGTGCGACGACGCTGTGCATTTCTCAGTGTTTGATGCACTCGTTCGAATAGACCCAAAGGGCGTTCTTCAGCCCAATCTTGTGGTCGAAGTGCCAAGCCAAAAAAACGGCGGCATCTCGGAGGATGGACTTTTGTGGCGGATCCGCCTGCGTGATGACGTCCGCTGGCACGACGGCCAACCCTTCACGGCCGAGGACGTGAAGTTCACGCTTGAGCTCATCACCAATCCGAAATTCCGCGCGTGGCGCACGGCGGGCCATTCGCTGGTGCGCGACATCAAGGTGGTCTCGCCGACCGAGCTCACCTGGCGGACGGAGGAGGCTTTCGCCCCCTACCTGTCGTTTCTCGCCGAAACCTTCATGGTTCCCAAGCACATCCTCGAAAAAGAGGCCGACCCGAACGCCGCCGCCTTCAATCAGGCGCCTGTCGGCACTGGCGCATTCAAGTGGGCGCAGCGCATCGCCGGCGATCATATCGAACTCGTCGCGAACACGGACTATGCCGGGGAGGGCCCCTATTTGGAGCGGCTCGTCTTCAAATACATCCCCGACATGACAGTGCTCTACACCCAGTTCAAGAGCGGCGACATTGATCTTGTCGATCAGGCATTCATAACCGCCGACCACTACGCGGAAGCCAGCAAACTATCGGATCGCGTGGTCGTGTTGGAGCGCGGGGCATCGGTCGAGTCGATCTATCTCAATCTTGAGAAGCCGCAATTCAAGGACCCGGCGGTCCGCCAGGCGCTCTACGCCGCAATAGATAGGAAAGCGATCCTCGAAGGTCTTTATTACGGGGTCCACAGCCCCACCGAGACGTTCATGCCGCAGAATTCCTACTACTACAATCCGAACCTGCCGGCGCAGGAGTTCAACATCGAGCGCGCGCGCCAGATCCTCGACGAGGCTGGTTGGGTACCGGGAGCCGATGGAATACGGGTGAAGGACGGGGTGCGTCTGTCGTTCGCCAACTCCACCACCTCCGGCAACCACCTGCGCGAGCAGACCCAGCAGTTTCTGCAGCAGACATTCGCCGAGATCGGGGTGGAGATGACCATCTCGAACCTGCCGGCCGCCGTCATGTGGGGCGATTTCTGGCTCAAATCGCAGTTCGAGTCAGCGATTTCCGGTGTTACCAATGTCATCGCAGGCGATCCCGACGTTTCCAACCGCCTGCACACCAAGGCAATCGTCGCGAAGGGCGGAAAGGGCTCGAACACAGGCCAATACTCCAACCCGGAGGTCGATGCGCTGCTCGACAAGGGCACCCGCACCTTCGATCGGGAAGAGCGGCGCGCCATCTATCTGCGTGTTCAGGAAATTGTTCGGCAGGATCTGCCGTTCCTGCCTCTGTTTGCCTACGCCAATGTGTTCGGCCGCAAGGAAGGGCTGGAGGGTTTCGAGGCAAATTCCAACGCCCGCGTCGCATCCTGGCATGCCGCCGGATGGCATTGGAAGGACTGACATACTTATGCCGCCGCCGCCCTGCGGCGGCGGTCAGTCATCGGCGCTGTCTCGAAAGAGGAGAGTTGAAATGCGCGGCTTCCTGCTCAACCGGCTCTTACAGAGCCTCATCCTGCTCCTGATCGTCTCGGTCATCGGGTTCCTCGTCCTGAACCTGCTACCGGGCGGCCCGCTGGCGCAATTCGGGCTCGATCCCAGCATGACGCAGGACGATCTCGATCGCCTGAAAGAGCAAATGGGGCTGAATCGGCCGCTGTGGATGCAATATCTCGACTGGGCCTGGCGGCTTCTCCAGGGCGACTGGGGCCACTCCTTCCGCGACGGTTCGACGGTGCTATCGGTTATAGGCCGGCATCTCTTCGCCACGTTGCTGCTGATGGGGACGTCCACCGCGATTGCGATCGCGATCGGCACCTGGATCGGCATTCGTGGCGCCACGCATCGCTATTCGCTGTTCGACCATGTGGCGACGGTCGGAGCTATGGTCGCGCTGTCGATCCCGACCTTCTGGTTCGGACTCGTCGGCATCTACATCTTCTCGCTCAAGCTCGGCTGGGTGCCCGCGGGCAACATGTACACGATCGGTGACGGTTCGGTGCTGAACTACCTGCACCATTTGATCCTGCCGAGCGTCGTGCTGTCGCTGGTGCATGTCGCGATCTGGAGCCGCTACATGCGCACCGCCACCCTCGACGCCATCAGCCAGGATTTCGTCAAGACTGCCCGCGCCAAGGGCCTGACCGAGCGCCGAGTCATAATGAAACACGTCGTCGGCAATGCGCTTCTGCCGATGATCACGCTGGCCGGGGTCCAACTTCCCAGCATCCTGACCGGCGCGCTGGTGACGGAGACCGTGTTTACCTGGCCGGGGATGGGTCGACTGTTCCTGGACAGCCTTGGCTACAGCGACTACCCGGTCGTGATGGGACTGCTGATGTTCTCAGCCATTCTCGTCATTCTGGGCAACCTGATCGCAGATATTGCCGTGGCGATCGTCGACCCGCGCATTCGTCTGGGTTGAGCGCGTAACCTCACGCCCCAACAGGAGGCACCCGAAATGACCGCTCTCGTCGCAAATGCAGGACCAAGCCGCTGGTGGCGCAGCCGCACCGTGCGCCGTTTCACGAGCCATCATCTGGCGTTGCTGGGGGTGGCGATGATCACCCTCCTCACGCTGGCATGCGTCTTCGGCCCTCATCTCCTGCCCTACGATTCGCTATACATCGATTTGCGCGCTCGGTTTTCCCCACCGCTGACCGGCCACCATTATCTGGGGACAGACCCGCTGGGACGCGATCTGGCAGCGAGATTGCTCATGGCGGGAAGGATCTCGCTGGCGGTGGCCCTCTTTGCCCTGTTTCTGTCGAC
>NZ_RZSU01000190.1:0-6463 GCF_003997585.1 Mesorhizobium sp. M5C.F.Cr.IN.023.01.1.1
GGGTGTGCCCGGATCGTAGAAAATCCTACGCGCGCCGCCTGCGTCTCGTCTACCAACCGGCGGTGGGGAGCGTCAACTCGGTTAGCCTGCTTTACCCGGGCCTACCGCCCCAGAGCCTGTTTCGAAGCCGACAGAAGTTCTTCCTCGTCCACCACTCCCGCCATGTAATTGGCAATAATTCGGGACGCGAGCGACTCGCGCTGTTGTTCCGATTGGCCGTCAATCTTCAAACGATCGAACACGCGGCCAAGTAGCGCCAGCTCTGACGGGTTGAAAACACCCGAATCCTCTGCTCTTCCACGAAGCGGCATGACAAACCCCCTTCGCCCAGAGATTTTGTTCGTGCAGCATAATTATACACTAAAAAACCGCACCCCGTTGCAGAATCGCAGACGCGAGATGCGCCCTCGCGGAAGATCTGCGAGCGGGCGAGGACGACCTCACATCAGATCTTCAGCAACCCCGTCGAATTTCTTGAGCCCTTCGCTTGGAGGCTTCTGCTTAAGCAGTCCCTGTTCAGTTGCAGCCGCCTCGAAAGCGGCGAACGCAGCTTGGTGACTGCAATGTCCGGCCAGGCATTCCTCGATCATTCGGATTGCTTCAAGTCGGCACGGCTTGTCCATGAATGGCCATGGTTGCTGAAGCGCTTTCGCAGCGTCGGCTATCGACGCGACCACCATCGGCCTGTGATTCAGGTAGATTGTAATCGGGATGAACGCCGTCATTTTTGTCGCTCCGCAGGATTGAAGGCGGTTAAACGCAAAGACATGGCGGTGGTTGCATGAACGTGCATCATCGTGAATTCAGAGCGTCGCTGCCCGAGCCTTTAGACATGACGCAATCGGAACTGGCCGAGCGATCAAGGGTATCGGCTCCACGACAAGGCCGTCACCGTCACCACATGCGGGCCCATCTGTTTCGACCGCAAGAAGGTCAATCTCAGCCTCGTCTTTGCCGGTCAGACCGTCGGCACCGAACAAGTCGAGGACCGAATCTGGCTGACCAGCTTCATGGACTATGAATTGGGATATTTCGACGATGAGACATGCAGACTGGAACCACTCGACAAACCCCTTCGGGCCGAATGGGTTACCCATGTCTCCGGTATAAACCGTAACCCATGTGTCCGGTATGGACCCTGAAAATGCTGGCGATCCCGACAGGATTCGAACCTGTGACCATCGGCTTAGAAGGCCGGTGCTCTATCCAGCTGAGCTACGGGACCGCTGGGCCGACGCCAAGGGCCGGCTGAATTATGCGCTGGGCGCCCGGCATTTGCCGGTCAATGCGTCCAGGGCGTCCTGCGGTCATAGCGGAAATTCTCCGCATAGGAAATCTGACGGCGCTTGGATTCCTTCGGCTCCTCGACACGGAAGGCCAGCCCCTCTTTCTCGGCATAGGCCACCGCCTCTTCCCGGGTGTCAAAGGTGAGCCTGATCTGGCTCCGCATGTCACCCGACGTGGTGTAGCCCATCAGCGGATCGATTTTCTTGCGCATCTCGGGATCGAATTCCAGCACCCAGTGGCCGGTCTTGGCCTTGCCGGACTGCATCGCGGTTTTGGCTGGGCTGAAAATGCGCGCGGACATGAACACCTCGTTGCTACGTGCAAGCGGCACGGCCGCTGTATTCCCGTCATTACTGCGCAATGCCGCCGGCGGCAAGGCCGATGCCAGCCGTACACGGCGGGCCACCGACGGTGACCGCGCGACGGTTCACGGCAAAAGACCCTGCCGCTGTTCCGTTTTCGTCTTTTAGGGTCGCGCAGCCAAGCCCGGAACCTATAGCCCGCAAGGACTCGGGCCGCGGTAATCAGCAGCGGGAGCCGTTGACGAGCACGTTGTGCCGGGCGCCCAAGGCGCTTGGGGGATCCCGAAGCAAATCGTTCTCGTCTCGCTTTGGCACAATGGGATTGGCATCCGAATTGCTACATCCGAATTGCTAATTGAGACTCGCCAGAGTGTAGCCACAGCGCTTGCGGAGGGGGATGGAAATGGGCTTAGCCGAAGACTTGTCTGATGTTGCGCTCACATTCGAATGTCCGGATTGCTCGCATCCGACGGTAAGGAAGGGCTCTGCGCTAAGGACGATCGCGCACTTCAGATGTGACGGGTGCAACGCCAAGGTGCGGATCACTTATCCGCAGAAGCTAGCGATCTTCGAAAGGCACAAGCTGTTGGCCGCCCGGGGGGCGTTGCAATTGGCTGGCTAAGCCTTTTCCAGGTTGTCGGTCGCGCGGATTTCGATGAGCACGAAATCAAAGAATTCTGAGGTGGTATCGTTGGTGACGGGCTGAGGATCGCTCAATTCAAGCAGCTTTCTTGCTGGCGAAGCGATTGATGTTCCGAGCACCGCCGCCGGTTGGACTTTTCGTGCCACTCCCTGCCACTGTATGGCGTTCGTTCCGTTTTTGTCGTTTCGGGGGTTGCCTTCCAAAGCCCGGAACCCTATAGCCCGCAAGGACTCGGAGTGTAGCGCAGCCTGGTAGCGCATCTGGTTTGGGACCAGAGGGTCGGGAGTTCGAATCTCTCCACTCCGACCATTCATTCACCGGAAATTACCGGCCGCGCTGCCGGTGCGCCTGCGCCGGACAGCATCTGAGGCCGACGAAGCACTCCGCGACCGACGGGCAGCCCGGTTTTCCGCGCGTGCCCGCCTGAAGCTGCGAAGCGTCAGCTTTGGATGAACGCCAGGAGATCCGGATTGATGATCTCCGGGTGGGTGGTGCACATGCCGTGTGGAAGGCCCTTGTAGACCTTGAGCGTGCCGTGTTTCACCAACTCGGCTGCAAGCAGAGCGGAGTCGGCAATCGGCACGATCTGATCGTCATCGCCGTGCATGATCAGGACAGGCACGTCGATCTTCTTCAGGTCCTCCGTAAAGTCGGTCTCGGAAAAAGCCTCGATGCAGTCGTAATGGGCCTTGGCTCCGCCCATCATGCCCTGGCGCCACCAATTGTCGACGGCCCCTTGCGAGACCTTGGCGCCCTCGCGATTGAAGCCGTAGAACGGGCCGGCCGGCACATCCCTGTAGAACTGGGCGCGGTTGGCGACCAAAGCGGCACGGAAGCCGTCGAAGACCTCGATCGGCAGGCCGCCGGGGTTGCTGTCGGTCTTGAGCATGATCGGCGGCACCGCGCCGATCAGCACCGCTTTGGCGACGCGTCCTTCGCCACCGTAGCGGGCAACGTAACGCGCCACCTCGCCGCCGCCGGTCGAGTGGCCGATATGGACGGCGTTCTTGACATCAAGGTGAGCGACCAGAGCCGCGACATCGGCGGCATAGGTGTCCATCTCGTTGCCGGTCGCCGTCTGTGTCGAGCGGCCGTGCCCACGACGGTCATGCGCGATCACGCGATAGCCCTTGTCGAGGAAGAACAGCATCTGGTTGTCCCAGTCATCGGCGCTGAGCGGCCAGCCGTGATGGAACACGATTGGCTGGCCTGTGCCCCAATCCTTGTAGAAAATCTCGGTGCCGTCCTTGGTGGTGAATGTGCTCATCCTCTTACTCCTTGATGCAGGTGGCTGAATTGGTTGGGGGAAGGTTGATTCCTTCTGTGGACAAAGCTATCGCAACGAAGTCATGGTGAGGATTGGCAAAACAGACATTGAACAAGGCAAAACTGACAGATGGTTGCGGCGCGTGATCCGGTCGAAATCGGGCTTGTGGTTTATCCCGGCGTTCAGGCAGCGGCAGTACTGGGCCTCACCGATCTCTTTCAGCTGGCCAACCGGCTGGCTTCCGAACGATCGCCGGATGCGCTGAGGCTTCGCGTCAGACATTGGCAGTGGCAAGAGGCGAGCCAAACGGTCATCCCCACCTTCGACAGCGAGCCCGGCCCTGGCCATGGACCTGCCATGGTCATCTTGCCTCCGACGCTGGGTGATCCGATCCCGCGCGAGGCGGCCGCGCCCTATGCCGACTGGCTCAGGGCCCGCCATGCGGCGGGCGCGACGCTGGGCTCGTTCTGCGCCGGCGCCTTCGTGCTGGCCGAGACCGGCCTGCTGTCGGGTCGTGTGGCGACCACGCATTGGGCCTATCGCGACGCGCTGGCGATACGCTTTCCCGACATCCTACTCGATGCCGACAGACTGGTCATCGACGATGGCGACATCATCACCGCCGGCGGCTATATGGCCTGGACCGATCTCGGCCTGAAACTCGTCGACCGGGTGCTTGGGCCGACAGTCATGATAGAAACGGCGCGTTTCATGCTGGTGGACCCGCCGGGACGCGAGCAACGCTTCTACAGCCCGTTTGTTCCCAGGCTGAACCATGGCGACGAGGCCATCCTCAAGGTGCAACACTGGCTCCAGGCGAGAGGCGCGCGCGATGTGACGCTTGCCACCATGGCGGAGCATGCGGCCTTGGAGGAGCGGACTTTTTTGCGTCGCTTTCGCAACGCCACCGGCCTCAAGCCGACCGAGTATTGCCAGCACCTGCGCGTCGGCAAGGCACGTGAGATGCTGGAAGCGACGACCCGATCCATCGACCAGATCGCCTGGGCTGTCGGCTATGACGATCCCGGCTCCTTCCGCAAAGTGTTCGCCAAGATAACCGGCCTGGTGCCGGGCGATTACCGCAGGCGTTTTGGCGTGTAACGAGCGGCCCTGCCCGGCGAAAGCTGAGCGGTGGCGGTTGCGGTGTGACGAGTCTCGACCGGGACGACCGGACGACGCGAATGGGCGGCAAACAGGATCGCGCCTATCGTCTGCTTCCTTAGAGAGCGCTTTCGATATCGGTCCTTGAAAAACCGTCGCCGACATAAAGCAGGCGGCAGGCATGTTCCTTGGCCACCTCATAGGCGAAGCAGTCACCGAAATTGAGCGCGGCCGGTGAATGCCCTTACCCCAGTTTGCGTAGGCCTCGGCGATGCGACGCGCAGAGGCCGGCGTCACTGCCGCAATTTCGAAACCAAGCCCGTCGATCAGGCGGGACAGCTCTTCGCCGACATTGCGCCGCGCCGCGACGATCAGCGCTTCGGCCACGGTGCCGGCGGAAATCAGAATGACGTCTTCGGCCTCGAGCCCCGCGATGCAGACATCAGCCTCCGGCTCGTCAAGAACGATCGCCATCAGCGCCGAGGTATCGACCACGATCATTCAGGCAGGCCATCATCGCCGTAGAGAAAATCCTGGCTTCGCGCGGCAGATGGCCCGACCTTCGTCCTGGCGGCGCCGGATGCGCGCATCGCCTCCAGCAATGCCCGACGGCTTTTCCTGTCCGGCACTGCCTTGACCGGAACCAGGCGCACGGCCGCATGACCGTGGCGGGTCAGAATGATCTCGTCACCTGCCTCGGCACGACGCACCAATTCGGTCAGTTGTCCCTTGGCGTCTGTAACGGATATCTGCATCGGCCCCTCCTCCATGGACCATCCTCTGGTCCATATTTGCAATGAAAATAGACCATTCAACGGTCCATTATAACGGCCAAAGGCGGCGCGGGATTGCTACTATCCGTGGGCGCGGTTGCCAGTGCCGTATACGCGACTGGCGACCCTCTTTGAAGGCAAGCTCGCCGGGAAGAGAACCCCAACCGCCTCATCTCCCGGCGAGCCTACAACCTGATTTGATACGCATCAGGACCGGGGTTAGCCGGCAAGGCTGACCCTGCAAGATGGATGCCAGCACTGATTTCCCGAAATGGGACACCGCCTGAGCCTGTCGTATCAGATCTCGAACTCGCCCTGCCCCTCATCCATGGCGCTGACGGTTTCGGCGGCCAGCGCCCTCGTGATCGGCGTCTTGCGCTCGAGCGCGGTGCGATCCAGCCGCTCGACCACCCGCATCGCGGTTGCCAGCGAGCGTTCGATGCGGCGCACCAGATATTGCACGACATGCGGCTCGACTTCGACCTGGCGGTCGGCGAACAGTTTGGTGATGACGCCGGCCAGCAAGTGATCGTCGGGCTCGTGGATCTCGACCGTCGCCGCCGCCTTCAGCCGCGAAGCGAGGTCCGGAAGTCTGACGCCCCAGGCGGACGGAAAGCGCCGCGCGGTCAAGAGCAAGGTCGAGCCGGCCCCGCGCACCGCGTTGATCAGATGGAACAGCCCCTCTTCATCGACCGGACCGGCATCGACATCGTCGATCAGGGCCGGCCGCGCGCCGAGGCCCGCCATGCAGTCGCCGATCCGCCCGGCGTCGATCTTCACTGCGCCGGCGAGGGCGCGCCAGATCGAGGCCAGGTGGGTTTTTCCAGAGCCCGCCGGACCGGCGAGCACGACCACCGGCGACGGCCAGTCCGGCCAGCGATCGACCAGCGCCACCGCCTGGCTGTTGGTGCCGGAGACGACGAGCTCGTCGCGCGAGTAGCCCGTGCCGTGGCCGAGATCGAGCGGCAACTGGCGAGGCGGGTCGATCTTGTTGTGGTCCGGCATCTGGCTCAACTGCGCGGCCCACCGCTCCCGCGGCGACGCGCCGGCAGCGGCGGGACAGGTTCGGTATTTTGGCCCTTGTAGAGCG
>NZ_RZSU01000191.1:0-6462 GCF_003997585.1 Mesorhizobium sp. M5C.F.Cr.IN.023.01.1.1
GCTCGTCGCCGTCCTCGTCGTCATCCTCGGTAATGGCATCGAGATATTCCGGCACGCCCTGCAGCTTCAGATGCGCGACGATCTTCTCGACCTCGTCATCGGAAACGAAGGGGCCGTGTACGCGCTGGATGCGGCCGCCGCCGGCCATGTAGAGCATGTCGCCCATGCCAAGCAGCTGTTCGGCGCCCTGCTCGCCCAGGATGGTGCGGCTGTCGATCTTCGACGTCACCTGGAAGGAGATGCGGGTCGGGAAGTTGGCCTTGATCGTGCCGGTGATGACGTCGACCGACGGCCGCTGCGTCGCCATGATGACGTGGATGCCGGCGGCGCGCGCCATCTGCGCAAGGCGCTGCACCGCGCCTTCGATGTCCTTGCCGGCGACCATCATCAAATCGGCCATCTCGTCGATGATGACGACGATGTAGGGCATCGGCTCGAGATCGAGGTTTTCGGTCTCGTAGATCGCTTCGCCGGTCTGGCGGTCAAAGCCGGTCTGCACGGTGCGCGAGATTTTCTCGCCTTTCTTCTCCGCCTGCTGCACCCGCGCGTTGAAACCGTCGATGTTGCGGACGCCGACCTTGGACATTTTGCGGTAGCGGTCCTCCATCTCGCGCACGGTCCATTTCAGCGCCACCACCGCCTTCTTCGGATCGGTGACGACAGGCGTCAAAAGATGCGGGATGCCGTCATAGACCGAGAGCTCCAGCATTTTCGGGTCTATCATGATCAGCCGGCAGTCCTGCGGCGTCAGCCGGTAGAGCAGTGACAGGATCATAGTGTTGATGGCGACCGACTTGCCCGAACCGGTGGTGCCGGCGACCAGCACGTGCGGCATCTTGGCGATGTCGACGATGACCGCCTCGCCATTGATGGTCTTGCCTAGCGCCAGCGCGAGCTTGGCCTTGGTGGTCTCGAAATCGCGGCTGGCCATGATTTCCCTGAGATAGACGGTCTCGCGCTTGGCGTTCGGCAGCTCGATCCCGATGGCGTTGCGGCCCGGCACCACGGCGACGCGGCAGGCGATCGCGCTCATCGAGCGGGCGATGTCGTCGGACAGGCCGATGACCCGCGACGATTTGATGCCGGGCGCCGGCTCCAGCTCATAAAGCGTGACGACGGGGCCCGGGCGGACATGGATGATCTCGCCCTTGACGCCGAAATCCTCCAGCACGCCCTCGAGCAGGCGGGCATTCTGCTCCAGTGCGTCCTTGGACAGGCTGGCATCGCGCACGACGTTCTTCGGTTCGGACAGGAAATGCAGAGACGGCATTTCGAATTGTTCGGAGCCGATCAGCGAGGTCTGGGCTTCGCGCTGGACACGGGCGCCCGGAACGGGCCGGGGCGCCGGTGCCGCGACGCGGGTGGCCGCGTCGGAGCGGAACGGCTGCACCTTCGCATTGGGCGCAGTGCTGCGCTGGCCCACGGGCTCCGGCGCAAAATCCATGTCGTCGTCATCGTCAAAAACATCGGCGTCGTCGGGATCGAGCGAGGCGCTGCGGTCGTTGACCATGGCGGCGAAGAATTCCGGCTCGACGCGGGCCCGGCCATCGGCACTCATCCGCGATTCGGCAAATTCGGCCGATTCGACCCGCTCGGCAGCGCGCCGCCAGGCGCTGGCGCGCGGTTCCATCTCCGGTTCGAAGTCATCGTGCTCCCGGCGGCGCGCGGCACGGCGGCGAAGATAGGCGCGCAACGACAGCCACCAGTGCGTGATCGCGCCAAGCGCCAGAATGCCCTCGTCGCCCTCGTCCTCGTCATTGTCGAAAAGCAGGTCGTCCTGGTCCCGGGGCTCGGGCGCAGCCGGTTGCTCCAGGACCGCGAAACCGTTCTGGCGTGCAATCAGCGCCGAGCCGTAGGCAAACAGCCACAGTGCCGGCGCGGCGAGAAGCACGGCGAGCACGCTGGCGATGAGACCGGTCGGGTAGCCGCCGACGACGAAGCCGGGAATCTTGAGCACCATGTCGCCGAATACGCCGCCGAGGCCGGTCGGCAGCGGCCAGGTCTTGGGGGGCACCACGCAGCCGGCGATGGCCGCAGCAAGCACCGCGTAGCCAAACCAGGCGAGCCCGCGCTTCGGCAGCCTGTCGACGCCGCGCGCCGAAAACAGCAGAAATCCCCAGACCACCGCCGGCACCAGCGCCGCGACGGCAGCAAGTCCGAAGAACTGCATGGCAAGGTCGGAGAAGACAGCGCCCACATAGCCCATGGCGTTGCTGACGATATTATCGGTGGCGTGGGAGAAGCTTGGGTCGGCGACGTTCCAGGTGGCGAGGCTGGCGATACCGAAGGCGACCAGCGCAAACAGGCCGGCACCGACCAGCCGGCCGACCTGACGCCGCGCGAACGCCCGGATGCCGTACCCCGTATCGGCCAGCGCGAGCGGTGCTGAAGCCCCTGAACGCATGCTCTTCCCCGTCTGTCGTTGCCTGGCCGATAGCGTGCGCGCAGCTCGGCAGATTCGGGCTCCAGACTATCGGCGGGAAGGTTAAGGCAGCATTAACTATAAGGGGTTGGGGGAAGTATCTTGCGGCTAGTATCTGGCTTGGCCGCCTGCGCGCAAAAAAGAGGCCCGGAACAGGTCCGGGCCTCAATGCGTGAGCCCTTGCAGGAGCGTCACGACGGGATGGGAGGATGCAGGGCGGCCGAGGCCGCCCAGACAAGACTTGGCAAGGCTTACGGGTGATAGGCCGCTTCGCCATGCGCGGTGAGGTCGAGCCCTTCACGCTCTGCATCGGCTGTCGGACGCAAGCCTACGATCATATCGACGATCTTGTAGAGGATGGCGCTGCCGATGCCCGACCACAGGACGGTTACCAGGACACCCTTGAACTGCGACCACAGCTGGGTCGCCGTGCCGGCATAGCCGGCGGCGAAGTCGGCTGTCGAATAATCGACGATGCCAGCGCCGCCGAGGGCGGGGTTGACCAGGATGCCGGTGCCGAGCGCGCCGATGATGCCGCCGACGCAGTGGATGCCGAAGACATCGAGGCTGTCGTCGTAGCCGAACTTGTTCTTCACGACCGAGACGAAGAAGTAGCAGACGCAGGTGGCGATGATGCCGAGCACGATGACGCCCATCGGTCCGGCAAAGCCGGCAGCGGGTGTGACGGCGACAAGGCCGGTAACCGCGCCCGAAACCGCGCCAAGCATCGACGCTTTGCCGCGCAGCAGCGTTTCGAGCACGATCCAGGTCACTGCCGCCGCCGCCGTGGCGACGAAGGTGTTGACCATGGCCAGCACCGCGTAGGCGTTGGCTTCGAGGTTCGAACCGGCGTTGAAGCCGAACCAGCCGACCCACAGCAGCGAAGCACCGACCATGGTCAGCGTCATCGAGTGCGGCGCCATGACGTCCTTGTTGTAGCCGATGCGCTTGCCGATCATCAGCGCGCCGACAAGGCCGGCGATGCCCGCATTGATGTGAACGACCGTGCCGCCGGCGAAGTCGATGGCGCCGAAGCCGAAGATGAGCCCCGACGGGTCGCTGTAAGCGCTCGGGCCACCCCAGAACCAGACCATATGCGCGATCGGGAAGTAGACGAATGTGACCCAGAGGATGGTAAAAAGGATCACGGCGGAGAACTTGACGCGTTCGGCGAAGGCGCCGACGATCAGGGCGGGCGTGATGCAGGCGAAGCTCATCTGGAAGATGACGAACACCAGCTCAGGAATGGCGACGCCCTTGGTGAAGGTTTCCGACACCGTCGTCACGTCGACACCGGCAAGAAACATCTTGGAAAGGCCGCCGACGAAGGCATTGCCGGGGGTGAAGGCAAGGCTGTAGCCGTAGAAGACCCAGACGATCATGACCACGCTGGTGATGGTGAAGACCTGCATCAGCACCGACAGCATATTTTTGGCGCGAACCAGGCCGCCGTAGAAAAGGGCAAGGCCGGGAATGGTCATCAACAGCACCAGGATGGTGGAAATCATCATCCAGGTCGTGTCGCCCTTGTCGACGGTGAAGGCCGGCGCCGCTGGCGCTGCCGGTGCGGCCGGAGCCGCTTCCTGCGCGAATGCGGCGACCGTGCCCAGTGCTGCGATCGCGAGCGAGCCCAGCAGCGCGGTGCGCGCCGCCGACTTCAAAGTAGAAGGAATATTCATTGAACTCTCCATTGGAATACGTGTCCGCAGCTCAAAGCGCGTCGGTGTCTGTTTCGCCGGTGCGAATGCGCACCGCCTGGTCGATGCCGAAAACGAAGATCTTGCCGTCGCCGATCTGACCGGTCTTGGCCGCCGCGGTGATGGCTTCGACGGCCTTGTCGACCATGTCCAGGCCGACCGCGACTTCGATCTTGATCTTCGGCAGGAAGCTGACCGCGTATTCCGCCCCGCGATAGATTTCCGTGTGTCCCTTCTGACGCCCGTAGCCTTTGACTTCGGTGACGGTCAGGCCCTGGATGCCGACTGCGGTGAGCGCTTCGCGCACCTCGTCAAGCTTGAACGGCTTGATGATTGCCATCACGATTTTCATAAGGTTTCACCCTTTGCTGTTGCGGTCCCCCGCGTTTGTACGACGTCGCCGATCCCCATGAGAGCCGGAGAGTGCCCGCTAGGATTCAAGCTCCGTGCCAGTTGCCGAAGCAGGGTGTTAACCTATTGTTAAATAAGGGATTGGGGAAGGTTTGCCGGCTGACTGTGCATAGTCGCGACAACGCAACTGATTAAAAAATAGGCAATTTTTCAAAAATGCCTATTCGGCGGGCGGCCGCTTCAGCCTGATCAGGCCCTCCTGGGCAACCGAGGCGATCAACGTGCCGTCGCGGGCAAACAGCGACCCGCGAGTGAACCCCCGCGACCCTTGCGTCGACGGGCTGTCCTGCGTGTAGAGCATCCAGTCGTCGAGCGGATGGCTGCGGTGGAACCACATGGCGTGATCGAGGCTCGCCGCCTGGATGTCGCTATCGAAAATGGCGCGGCCATGCGCAAAGGTCGAGGTATCAAGCAGCGTCATGTCAGAGAGATAGGCAAGCACTGCCGCCTGCGTGGCGCGATCGGCCGGAACTGGGCCGGTCGTGCGGATCCAGATGTTCTGCTTCGGCTCCAGCTTTTCCCGGCTGGTGTAATGCTCAAGCATCACCGGTTTCATCTCGATCGGCCGGTCACGCTCCCAGTAGCGCCTGATGCCGTCGGGCACGGCCTCGCCGAACTTGCCAATCAGTTCGCGCTGCGACAGCAATGTGTCGGGCGCCGGCACGTTCTGCGGCATCGCCACCTGATGCTCGAGCCCGACCTCTTCCTGCTGGAACGAGGCTTCCAGCGAAAAGATCGCCTGGCCGTGCTGGACAGCCACGACACGGCGCGTGGTGAAGGAGCCGCCGTCGCGGATGCGGTCGACCTGGTAGATGATCGGCACCTTGGTGTCGCCGGGCCGCATGAAATAGCCGTGCAGCGAATGTACGTGGCGTTCGGGCTCCACCGTTCGCTGGGCGGCGACCAGCGCCTGGGCGATGGTCTGGCCACCGAAGACACGCTGCCAGTCGAGTTTGGGGCTGCGACCTCGATACAGGTTGTGTTCCAGCTGCTCGAGGTCGAGAATGCCGAGAAGCTCGTCCATGGCCGCCGTCATATTTCGCGCCCTCACCGCAAAGTGTTATGGCGGTTTCCGACAGGAATGACGGGCAGTCAAGGCCGGAAGGGAATTTGGCCGGAAAGGAATTTGCCATGGTGGACCGCAAGGAGGATGCAAAAAACCGAACCGCGCTCGACATTCTGGTCGCCGGCGCCGGCTATGTCGGGCTTGCCGCCGCCGTATCGCTGAAACAGGCGCGACCGAGCCTGGCGGTCGCTGTCGTCGACGCCGCGCCCGCCGGTGCCTGGCAAAAGGACGGCCGCGCCTCGGCCATCGCCGCTGCCGCTTGCCGCATGCTCGACCAGCTCGGCGTCTGGGCCGAAATCGCGCCCGAAGCGCAGGCCATCACCGAAATGATCGTCACCGATTCGCGCGCTTCCGATCCGGTGCGCCCGGTGTTTCTCACTTTCGATGGCGAGGTCGCGCCCGGCGAAGCCTTTGCGCATATGGTCGCCAACCGGGATTTGAACGGCGCCTTGCGCCGGCGCGCTGAAATATTAGGCATCGACATCATCGAAGGCGTCGCCGTCAGTGCCTTCGACGTGAACGGCGCCGGCATCACCGTGCATCTTGTCGACGGCGCGACGCTGAAGGCGCGGCTGCTGGTCGCCGCCGACGGCGTGAACTCGAAGCTGCGCGACATGGCCGGCATCAAGACGGTGAAATGGGAGTACGGCCAGTCCGGCATCGTCTGCACCGTGGCGCATGAACGGCCGCACAATGGCCGCGCCGAAGAGCATTTTCTGCCAGCCGGCCCCTTTGCCACGCTGCCGCTCAAGCCGGACAAGGACGGCACCAACCGCTCGTCGATCGTCTGGGTCGAGCGGTCGGAAGATGCCGAAAAACTGGTCGACGGCGACGACCTCGTCTTCGAGCACGAGCTCGAACAGCGG
>NZ_RZSU01000192.1:0-6188 GCF_003997585.1 Mesorhizobium sp. M5C.F.Cr.IN.023.01.1.1
CCACCGACGGCGACCGCGCATGGGCGGCCGAGTGGATCGAAACGCTCGTCGCGCTGCAGGGCGTCAGCGTCACGCCCGACTATCGCAACGCCATCTCCCGGCAGATCGGTTTGCTGGCGCAGTCGCGCGGTCGCTCGCTCTCGGACTTCGTCTCCGGCGTGCAGATGCGCGAGATCAAGGATGCACTGCACCACTACACGGTCGACGGCCCCATGGGGCAGCTTCTCGACGCCGAGGAGGACGGCCTGTCGCTCAGGGCGTTCCAGTGCTTTGAGGTGGAAGAGCTCATGAACATGGGCGAACGCAACCTCGTACCCGTCCTGACCTATCTCTTTCGTCGTATCGAGAAACGCCTGACAGGAGCGCCCAGCCTCATCCTGCTCGACGAGGCTTGGCTGATGCTCGGGCATCCGACCTTCCGCGATAAGATCAGGGAGTGGCTGAAGGTGCTGCGCAAGGCGAACTGCGCCGTCGTCCTCGCAACGCAGTCCATCTCCGACGCCGAACGCTCCGGCATCATCGACGTTTTGAAGGAAAGCTGCCCGACGAAGATCTGCCTTCCGAACGGCGCTGCGCGCGAGACGGGAACGCGAGAGTTCTACGAGCGGATCGGCTTCAACGAACGGCAGATCGAGATCGTCGCGACCGCTCTGCCGAAACGCGAATACTACGTCGCCTCGCCGGAAGGCCGCAGGCTGTTCGACATGGCGCTCGGTCCTGTCGCCCTCTCCTTTGTCGGAGCGTCCGGCAAGGAGGACCTCAGGCAGATCCGCGCCCTTCATTCCAAGCATGGGGCCGCGTGGCCCCTCGAATGGCTCCAACAGAGGGGGATTGCCGATGTCGCATCATTCTTTCCCAAAGCGTAGCGCCCGTGCCGCGGTTGCCGCGGCGCTGATGCTGGGCACTGCCGTAGCGCCGCCGGTCGCGCATGCCGGCGGCGTGACGGGGCAAGCAACTGAATGGACGCAGCTTGCAAACAATGCCGAGCTCGTCAGCCTCGTCGGCAAGTCGGCCGAGCAGGTCAACAACCAGATCAAGCAGATCACGCAGCTTGCCGAGCAGATCCAGAACCAGCTCAATATCTACAACAACCTGCTGCAGAACACCGCACAGCTTCCGGGCCACATCTGGGGACAGGTCGAGAACGACCTGAAGAGCCTGCAGAACATCGCCGCGCAAGGGCAGGGCGTCGCGTTCTCGATGGGCAATATTGACGACGTATTGAAACAGCGCTTCCAGAGCTTCGCCGACATGAAGGGCAACCTGCCGGATGGCACCAGCTTTTCGTCGAACTACCAGAGCTGGTCAGACACCAACCGCGACACGATCGCCGGAACCTTGAAGGCGGCAAACCTCACGGCGGAGCAGTTCTCGAGCGAGGAATCCACCATGTCTTCTCTGCGCTCGATGTCGGAGAGCGCCGACGGCCAGATGAAGGCGCTGCAGGTCGGCCATCAGATTGCCACGCAGCAGGTCGCGCAGATGCAGAAGCTGCGTGGGCTCGTCTCGCAGCAGATGACCATGATGGGCACATGGTTCCAGTCCGAACAGGCGAGACAGGACCTCGCCCAGGCCCGCCGCGAGCAGTTCTTTAACGCGCCCGACCGCGATATCCGCAGCGGCCAGACGATGGAGCCGCGCTGGTGAGCCCGCGCATCCTCATCGCCCTCGCGGTGGCAGGTATCGTCGCCTTCGGAGCCGGCATGTTGATTTTGGTGGCCGTGCAACCGGACGCCACGACTGAAACGCCGGCGGCGGCGCCGGTCTCCGGCGCGGCACAGCAAGAGCACCGGGAGCGCTTTTTCGGGGGCGATCCGGATCGCGATGTGCGCGGCGGGCAGGAGATGAAGCCGCGATGGTGATTGTCCGCCCCGGCCGCGCGTTTGAGGCGCTGTTCATCGTCATCGCCATCGTGCTGCTCGCGAGCGCGCCGGCGCTTGCACAGCAAGGTTCGGTCCTGACAACACTGGAGAACCAGGTCGTCACCGCCGCAAAGGGCTGGGAGACGACGGTCATGGACGCGGCACGCTCGCTGTTCTGGATCCTCGCCGGCATCGAAGTCGGGATCGCCGCGGTCTGGCTGGCGATCAATGCGGCCAGCCTCGACGCGTGGTTCGCCGAGCTGGTGCGCCGGGTCATGTTCATCGGCCTCTTCGCCTTCATCCTCGATCAGGGACCGTCCTTCGCCAAGGCCGTGGTCGACAGCCTGTTCCAGATCGGCGCCGGCGGCGGCTCGGCTTCGCCGGCGAACATTTTTGACGCCGGCATTCGCGTTGCATCCAAGATGTCCGAGCAGGCGCAGTTCGGCCTGTTCGAGGACAACGCGCTCGCCATCGCCGCGGTCTTCGCAATGGTCGTTGTCGTCGTCTCCTTCTCTCTGGTGGCCGCGATTTTCGTGGCCGTCATGGTGGAGATGTATGTCGGGCTTCTGGCGGGGATGATCATGCTTGGGCTGGGAGGCTCCTCCTACACTAAGGACTTCGCCGTCCGTTACCTGGTCTATGCCTTTTCCGTCGGAATGAAGCTGATGGCGCTCGTGATGATCGCCAAGATCGGCTCGGACATACTTCTCGGCCTGGCCGAGGCGCCGACCGCGACCTCTGACCAGTTCATCACCACGCTCGCCATCGCCGGCATATCGGTCGTCGTGTTCGTCATCGCCATGTACGTCCCTCCGATCATGCAGGGCGTGGTCCAAGGCGCATCGATCGCCGGCGGCATGGAAGCGATCCGGCACGGGGCGCAGGCTGCGACCTTTGCCGCCGGCGGCGCCTTCCTCGGGGCGAGCGCCGCGTCCAAGGGCGCGCAGACGGCGAGCGACGCACGCGCTGGCGGGTCGTCGATGGCGGGTGCCGCACTTCGCGGCATGGCCTCTGGCATCGGCAGCGCCGGATGGGCCGCCGGCTCGGCGGCCAAAGAAAAGGCAATCGCGTCGCCCGGCGCTTATGCGGGCTCTCTTCTGGGGCTTGCCAACGCCAAGCTCGACCAAAGCCGGCAATCGGGCGTGCGGACATCCGCGCGGCCGGTGCCGCCTCCGATCGATGACAGGAAGTGAGGAGACCGTTCGGCATGGCCTCAGGCAATCCGCCCGAAAACCCCTATCTTGCCGCCCGACAGGAGTGGAACGAACGCTATGGCTCCTACGTCAAGGCCGCCGCCGCCTGGCGCCTTGTCGGCATCGCCGGCATGACCATGGCGGTGATCGGCTTTTCCTATGCGCTCTTCCAGAGCACGCAGGTCAAGCTGGTGCCTTATATCGTCGAGGTCGACAAGCTCGGCACTGCCTCGAGCGCCGGCTTTCCGGAGCAGATCGAGTATGCCGATCCCCGCGTCGTCAGGGCAACGCTCGGCAGCTTCGTCTCGAACTTCCGCAGCGTGACGCCGGATGCGGTCGTGCAGAAGCAGTATATCGATCGCACCTATTCGCATCTGAGAACCTCCGATCCGGCCACCGAAAAGGTCAATGCCTGGTTCCGCTCCTCCTCGCCGTTCGAGAAGGCGAAGACCGCGACGGTCGCCATCGAGGTGAACAACATCGTCGCGCTGTCAAACCAGAGCTACCAGATCGACTGGACCGAGTTCGAACGCGACCGCAAGGGCAAGGAGACCGCCGTCCGGCGGTTCCGCGGCGTCGCCACCGTCACGCTTACGCCTCCGCAGGACGAGGCCATCATCCGTTTCAACCCGATCGGTCTCTATCTGCGCGATTTCGACTGGACTGCGCAGCTTTGAAAGGCATGGCCCGCATTATGAGCTTCAGAACCAAAATAGCCCGGGCCACGCTGAACGCCGTCGTGATCGTATCCACGACGATGGCGTCGCGCTTCGTCCTCCCTTCGGAAGCCCTCGCCGATGGAGTTACTGCCAATGAGGCGAAGGGCATCGGCATTTCCGGCCAGTGGCGTGGATCGCGCGGCCTTGTCACGAAAGGCGCGGACGGAAAGGTCGTCTTTCTCTACGGCGAGATCCAGCCCTCGGTCGTATGCTCGCCGCTGCAGGTGTGCGATATCGAGCTTGAGGCCGGCGAGGCTGTGCGCGACGTTCTCGTCGGCGACACGGTACGCTGGAAGGTCGAACCCGCGACCTCCGGGGCCGCCGGTGGCCAGGCGATCCACCTGATCGTCAAGCCCTCCGAGCCAGGCATCATCACCTCGATGGTGGTGACGACTTCCCGACGCACCTATCACATCCAGCTCAAGTCGCATCAGACGCAGTACATGGCGCGCGTCGGTTTCGAATATCCCGAGGACGTGTCAACGAGGCTCGCCGACGTCAACGCCCGCATGGAAGCAAGCTCAATCCCGGGCTCCGGGGTTCCGGCCGAGCAGTTGCAGTTCGGCTATTCGATTTCGGGCAGCGCCGGATGGCGGCCCAGCCGCGTCTACAGCGATGGCGTCAAGACCTACATCCAGTTTCCACGCTCGGTTTCTGGCCAGGACGCGCCGATTCTCTTCGTCGTCTCCGGGGGCCAAAACCGTATCGTCAATTATCGCATGAAGAACGGTATGATGATCGTCGACTATCAGATCGATCAGGCGGTACTCGTCTCCGGCGTCGGCTGGAAACAGGAGAAGGTCACGATCCGGCGGGGAGGGCGGTGATGCCTATCTCCCGCTCGTTTCGCTCGCTCGCCGCCGCGGTCACACTCGTGGTTTTCCTTTCCGGTTGCCAGACCCTCGGCTCGGGCGGCCTCGTCGCCAGCAACGCGCCAGCCGACATCTCGGGCCCGGCCGCAACTTCGATCGCCGGCGATATGGTGAGCCGCCTTGCCGAGCACGTCGGGCCGGGTGGCGGAACCATCGCGTTGAACCAGGATGGCTCGCCGTTCGGGCAAGCTCTGGAGTCGGCCCTCAAGGGATGGGGATACGCAGTCGTCACCGACCAGAAGACCGACAGCGGCACGACGATCGTCCCGCTTGCCTATGTTGTCGAGCCGTTCGAGGGCCAGGTCCTCGCGCGGCTGTCGACGAGCGGTGTCGAGCTTGGTCGTGCCTTTGAGATAACTGCGAAGGGCGCGTCGCCCGCGAGCCCGCTCTCCGTGATGCGTCGCGGGTAGGAGGAGCGATGGTGCAATCTCTTAAACTCGGCGGTGCCCCGAACGAAGGCTCTGAGGCCGGCATCCGGCGCATCAATCGGCTGCCGATCATCATCGTGATTGTGCTGGTCATCGCCTTCCTCGGCGTGATCTTCTACGGTCTCACGTCGCGCGGCCTGCTCGTCCGTCAGAATTCCGGCCCGGGCGACGGTTCTGGCAATCCGGCGTCGACTTTCGCGGATCAGCTCAAGCGAGGTGTAGGCGACGCCATTATCGGAGAACCGCAGCAGACGACGACGCTGCAGCCGACACCTGTGACTCAAAGTGAGAAGCGGTCCGTCAATCCGCTCACGCCACTACCGAGCCGCACGGAAGAGGCGCAGCCCGTACAGGAACTAGAATCCGAACAGGTCTGGCGCGCCCGCCTGCAGCGAGAGCAGGAAGAACAATATCTCCGGGAACGGCATCGCCAGAGGATGGCCCGGCTTCAGGCGAATGACGCGGCCTATGACTCGCCGATCACGGTCGATCGCGGCAGGTTCGACAGTCGGGGAGGGGATACGACCGCTGCGGCCGCCACAACGAACGGGATTTCCGCCGCGACGACGCCTGGCGCAGCATCCGACCTAAATGCGGCAGCTCTGCGCGCTGGTCTCGGCGGGCAGAATGTAGATCCCAACGGCCAGAAGGCCAAGGAGGATTTCTTCAATACCGACCTGAAGGAACTTGGCTACCTGCCGAACCGTGTTGTGCCGCAGCAGTCACCATATGAGCTCAAGCGTGGCTCGGTTATTCCCGCGACATTGATCACCGGCATCAATTCCGACCTTCCCGGTCGCATCACCGCCCATGTGAGCCAGAACGTCTATGATTCAGCAACTGGACATCGCCTTTTGATCCCACAGGGAACGAAGTTGTTCGGACGCTACGACAGCAAGGTGTCGTTCGGCCAGAGCCGCGTGCTCGTCGTCTGGACGGACATCATCTTCCCGAACGGCTCCACGCTCCAGATCGGCGGCATGGCGGGCTCTGATGCTCAAGGCTACAGCGGCTTCCGCGACAAGGTCGACCGGAAGTGGCTTCAGACCTTCGGTTCGGCCATCCTCATCGCGATGATCGGCACGGGCATGGATATGGCAATCCCGCAGAGCTC
>NZ_RZSU01000193.1:0-6079 GCF_003997585.1 Mesorhizobium sp. M5C.F.Cr.IN.023.01.1.1
GTGTTGCTGGTCATTGGCTGTTCGAACGCGATGACCGAGTGTCGCGAACTGCCCGTGTCGGTGAGCGTGTTCGAATCCGCTCAGGAATGCGCCGCCGAGCGTCCGTTTGCCCTGAGCGATGTGCAGGGTCAGGCTCCGCGCATAATTGCCAAATGCCTTTCCGTCGATCCGACACTTGAGGATGATTACGATCAGATCGTCTGGAATGTGCGTCCGGACGGCACGCTCGATGCTTCCGTGGAGATTTCCAATCTTGAGGTTGCCTCGACCGGCGCGCGCGCCGAAAAAGATTTTCTTAGCCAACAGTGAAATCGAAAGGGCAAAACGCTTTTTCGCATGATAAATGACGGATCGGACTACAAGTGAGGACAAAAGCGAGGAGTAGCTCTATGCGGAAAATGATTATTGCGATGGTTGCCGTGGTCGCGGTCAGCGGTTGCAGCACCACTGAGCGGGATGTCGGCGTGGGCGCCGGGGTTGGCGCTCTGGCCGGTGGCCTGATTGACGGCGGCAAGGGTGCCCTCGTCGGCGCAGCAATCGGTGCCGGTACCGGCCTGCTGGTGCGCAACCTGCGCAATGGCTATTGCCAGTACCGCGACAACCGTGGCCGTCTCTTTACGGCTCGCTGCTGATCCGCTTCAAAACGCATGCGGCAGTAAAAGCGGAGACCGGCTCGTCCGGTCCCTGTTTACTAGGGGCCTTCGAAAACGGTCGGTTTGCGTCAGCGTTTCAGTCCGACAGCGGAATCCTGATTTCCACGCTCAATCCGCCATCGTGAAAATCGCGATTGATCGTACCGCGCAATTCGCGCATCACGTTCAAATCGATCAGCTTGGTGCCAAAACCAGTTTTGGCAGGTGCTTCAAGCTTCTTCTGGCCGACTTCGCGCCAGTTGAGAACCAGTGTCCGGTCGCGCCAGCGGCCTTCGACCGACCAGTCGACCTTGAGCGACCAGTCGCCCTTTTTAGTATTGGCCGAATTGCCGGTTTCGCCATATTTCAGCGCGTTCGTGGCCAGTTCGTGAAAGGTCAGGCCGAGCGCCTGCGTCGTCGTCTCGTCGAGCAGCACCTCTGGCCCCGACAATATCCCCTCCGGAAGCTCCTTGCCGAACACCTGGCCAAGCTCGATGCGCAAGAGATCGCCGAGATCGGCCTTCTGCCAGCGCGAGCGCGTCAGCATGTCCTGGGAAGCCGCCATCGCTTGCAGCCGGGCCGAAAAAGAGGACGAGAACTCGTGGACGTCGGTGGCGTGCGATGCCGTCTGGCGCGCGATCGCCAGTACCCGCGTGATCGAGTTCTTGATGCGGTGCTTCATCTCCTGCAGCATCAGGTCTTTTTGGAGCAGGCTTTTTTCCGTCGTCTCATGAAGCAGCGAGACCGCGTCATACGCCCGCTCCTGATAGCGTGCCACCAGCGCGATGGTTCCTGCGAGCAGCAGCCCGAAGAGGCCGAGCATGACCGGAATCGCGCGCGAGGAGGGTTGCGAGAAGGCGCTTGTCGGCCTGAACAGAACGGTCCATGGTCGTCCGGCGATGGTGATCTCGCGAGAAACCACCAGCCTGTTACCGAAGGTCGATGCCGGCGGCGTTTCCGACTGGAACAAAAGTTGGTCGGCATCCACCTTGCCGTCATAGATTTCGATGTTCACCGGCAGCAGTGGCGTTCGGCTGAGCGCGGTCTGGAACAGATCGCGGGCGCGGAAGGCTGCATAAAGAAAGCCTGATGTCGAGGATTTGGACGCATCGATGCCGTCCGGCGCAGTTTCGATGTTGAGCCGCACGAAAACCAGGAAACCGGTGAAGGTCTGCGCAGCACCTGTTTCCTGGCCGAGTTGCACGCGCCCGCTCGCGTGCTGCTGGTTGTCGGCCATCGCCCTTTCGATCGCCTCGCGCCGCACCGGTTCGGTGAACATGTCGTAGCCGATGCTGGATTGATTGGAAGGATCCAGCGGCTCAAACAGCGTGATGGGCGTACGCCATGGCAGCGTTGTCGTAGCCGGATAGATCGCATGGCTGGCGCCATAGTCGTGCAGGATGGCACGCTCGACGGCTGCCTCGTCGCCGGCTCTCACCAGCCGGAGAAAGCCGATACCGCGCAGGCCGGTAAAATTGTCGTTGATACCAAGCGCTTCGAAGAACGCCTTGAACTCGCCCCGCGAAATGCCACCATTGCGCGCCTCGAACAGCGCATGGGTCGATCGCAACAGCGACAGATGCAGGTCGATGCGGCTATCGATCCGGTTGAGCGCATCGTCCGCCGTCGCCTCGAACTTGATGCGCGCCGCTTCCTGCGTGGCGAAATAGGCGAATCCCGCCATCGTCAGGCTGATCAGCGCGACGGCGATGAAAGCGACGATCGGAAAGAACTTCTTCAAATTGCTGCTGCGGCCCATGGTCCCCATCTTATGGGCAAGTCCCTGCGTCATACAATGGCGCGGCCAAACCATCATGACCGCTGGCACATCACATGACGGGTATTTAGCCGGCTTATTGAGCTTCAGGCGGCGATCTTCAGCGCACCTGGCCCCGGAATGGCACCGGGCGGGCACTTGCCCAGGATGATCATGCCGAGCACCTCGTCCTGGGTTACGTCGCTGGTGCGCGCCGTGCCGACGACTCGACCATTCTTCATCACGCAGACACGGTCGGCAAGCTCGAAAACATCGTGGATGTCGTGGCTGATCAGGAAGATGCCGATGCCGTCGGCCTTGAGCTGCATGACCAATTCGCCGACCTGCGCCGTTTCCTGCGGGCCCAGTGCCGCCGTCGGCTCATCCATAATCAGGATGCGGGCGTTGAACAGGATGGCGCGCGCGATAGCCACCGACTGCCGCTGGCCGCCCGAAAGCTTGACCACCGGCTCCTTGAAGCGCTGGAAGCGGGGATTGAGCCTGCCCATTACCTTGCGCGCCTCGGCCTCCATGGCGCCATCGTCGAGCGTGCCCCAGCCGGTCATCAGCTCGCGGCCGAGGAACAGGTTGGCGGCGGCGTCGACATTGTCGGCGAGCGCCAGCGTCTGGTAGATCGTCTCGATGCCATATTTCTTGGCGTCGCGCGGATTGGAGATCGAAGCCTCCTCGCCATTGACGAAGATCTGGCCCGAGTCGCGCTTGTAGGCGCCGGACAGGATCTTGATCAGCGTCGACTTCCCGGCACCGTTGTGGCCAAGCAGCGCCACGACCTCGCCCGGGAAAAGATCGATCGACGCATCGTCGACGGCGCGAATGCCGCCGAAGGCAATCGAGATGTTGCGCATGTCGATCAGTGGCGTGGGAGCAGTTGTGTCAGCCATGATCGTTCCTCCCTATGGTTTTTGCGTGAGCATGATCTTGTCGAAAACCGGTATCCACTTTTTCTGGATCATGGTCAGACCCGCTTGCGGTAAACGGTGTCGAGCCAGACGGCGACGACCAGGACGGCGCCGACGACGACGCTCTGAAGCGGTGAATCGATGCCGAGCAACACCATGCCGGACTGCAACGACTGCATCAGAAGTGCGCCAAGCATGGCGCCGAGCACCGTGCCGGAGCCGCCGGCCAACGACGTGCCTCCAATGACCGCGGCCGCGATGACCAGCAACTCGTCCAGCGTACCCAGCGCATTGGTCGACGCATTGAGACGGGCCGACGCAATCGCCGCGCTGATCGCGGCCAGAACGCCCATGATCATGAACACCTTCATAGTCACCCAGCGCGTGTTGATGCCGGCGAGTTCCGCCGCTTCCGGATTGCCGCCGATGGCAAAGACATAGCGGCCGAAACGGGTGCGGCTGGTGATGAAGGTCATGACGATGCCCACAGTGACCGCGATCAGCACCGGTATGGCGATGCCATGGGCGATGAACAGCCCGCCTTCCGGGATGGTGATGCCGGTCCGCTGGGCGTACTGGCGAACGATGCCGATCGGCCAGGGATAGGAATTGGCGATCCAGACGGCGCCGAGGATGGCGGCGCAAGCGACAACACCAAGCAAGGTTTCCGCCCAGACGGGACGCAGCGGGAACTTGAACCGCTTGCGCTGCGACCGGCCGTTGAGCAGCATCAAGGCGACGGCCACACAGGCGAGAATGCCGACGATCCAGCTTGCGGTTGCCCCGATCGAGCCACGCGGCCCGCCACCCATGAGCTGAAAGGTGGCATCGAGCGGCGCGACGGTGCGCCCGCTCGTCATCAGCCACGCCATGCCGCGCCAGATCAGCAGGCCGCCCAGCGTCACGATGAAGGCCGGAACCTCGAGATAGGCGATGATGAAGCCCTGGAGCGCGCCGATCATGAGGCCGAGCACCACGCCGGCAGCCAGTGCGATGATCCAAATCCAGGGATTTCCAAGCTGGAACCCCATGACTCGGATGAGGAATTCGGCCTGCGCGACGCCCATCACCATGCCGATCACGCCTTCGACGGAGCCGACCGAAAGATCGATGTTGCGCATCACGATGACCAGCACCATGCCGGTCGCCATGATCGCGACCGAGGAGGTCTGCACCGACAGGTTCCAGAGGTTGCGCGGCGTGAGGAAAAGCCCGCCCGACAGGAGGTGGATTCCAACCCAGATGACCAGCAGCGCGCCGACCATGCCGAGCATGCGTATATCGAGCTCGGTTGCCTTGAGAAAACGGCCGACCGGGCTGAGCTCGGATTCACGCGCCCGATCGGCGCCTGTATCGGCGGCCGGCGTGTTGGAAGTCGTGTCGGTCATGATGTCCTCCCACCGGTTTGCCGTCTGCCGCGGATGCCGGAAGCAGCTTGGAAGTTATCCGCGAGAAGCGAAAAACAATTCTTTTTGAAAAAAACGCCGCGGCGTGAAGCCGCGGCGTTTCAGGCTTCTTGCGAAGGCCGGATCAGTCGCAGACCGGGACAGTGCCCGCCGCCACGCCGGCGCAGACCTCTTCCTTCTTGATCCAGCCCGCGTCGATGACGACGTTCAGATTGTCCTTGGTGACAGCAATCGGCGTCAGGAACAGCGACTTGACGACATTGCCGCCCGGCGTGGCGAAGTCCTTGACGCCGGCAATGTCTGTCATCTGCTTGCCGTCGGCCAGTTGCGAGGCGATCTCGGCGGCGTTCTTGCCGAGCTCGCGCGCGTCCTTCCACACCGATACGGTCTGTGTGCCGAGCGCGATGCGGTTCAGCGCGGCATGGTCGCCGTCCTGGCCCGACACCGGGACGGATCCGGCCAAGCCTTGCGCCGTCAGCGCCGCGACGACGCCACCAGCGGTGCCGTCATTGGCGGCAACCACCGCATCGACCTTGTTGTCGTTGGCGGTTAGGAACTGTTCCATGTTCTTCTGGGCGTTGGCGGGAAGCCAGCCGTCCGTATAGGCCTCGCCGACATTCTTGATCTTGCCGCTGTCGATGGCATCCTTGAGCACTTCCATGGAGCCGGCGAACAGGAAATCGGCATTCGGATCGGCGCCCGAGCCCTTGATGAAGACGTAATTGCCTTCCGGCGCCACCTTGAACACTTCGCGAGCCTGCATGCGGCCGACTTCCTGGTTGTCGAAGGTCAAATAGAAGACGTCCTTGTTCTCGATCAGCCGGTCATAGCCGACGACCGGAATGCCTTCGTCCAGCGCCTTCTGCACCGCCGGCCCGATGGCCGAGGCATCCTGCGCAAGGATGATCAACGCGTTGGCGCCCTGCGAGATCAGGCTCTCGACGTCGGTCAGCTGCTTGCCGGGATTGGACTGTGCATCGGCGGAAATATACTTGTCGCCGGCGGCCTCGATCGCCGACTTCATGGCGGCTTCGTCAGTCTTCCAGCGCTCTTCCTGGAAGTTCGACCACGAAACACCAATGACCTTGTCCTTCGCCTGTGCGACCGACGCGAGCGTCAGCGACATGGCGGCCCCCGCCAGGATGGCGGCTGTGAATCTCTTCATGATATTCCTCCCTACGCCGCGTACGGCGCGACCAACTGGCCCGAAGGCCGGCACAAAGACTCTTTTTTTCGAGCCTCGAAAAAATACTGATCCAACGCCGAAGCACTGTCAACATGAATTCTGATGGATTTTAATCTCCTGCCGGCTTTTTTTCGAGGCTCGGAATAAACAATGACAGGTCGTTCTGGTTCTGCCAGTAT
>NZ_RZSU01000194.1:0-5872 GCF_003997585.1 Mesorhizobium sp. M5C.F.Cr.IN.023.01.1.1
CGCCAAATGGAAAGGGCCGCTTGCGCGGCCCGAGCTCGCGATTGGCGGGCCTGTTTTGTAAGGAGAAGATTTGGATTCTTGCGACGTGCGTTTTGCAGACCTGGCAGCGACCTACTCTCCCGCGTCTTGAGACGAAGTACCATCAGCGCTGGAGCGTTTCACGGCCGAGTTCGGAATGGGATCGGGTGCAGCCGCTCCGCCATAACCACCAGGTCGGCAAAGCGCACGTTGCTCGAGAAGCTGTTTTTTCGTGCCTGGCGTCGCGGTTTTCGGACGCAGTCCGCAAGCGCGACCGCGCGTCCGAGCCTTTGCGAGGCCCTGCCCGGAGGCGTCGGCGAAGCCGACTGCCGCGAGGGCAAACAACCATCAGGCGACAATCCTTTGGATTGCGCCGACGACAATCCTTCGGATTGCGCTGGTGATGGGCATAAGGAATGAGAACGATCAAGCCGATCGAACTATTAGTACCGGTAAGCTTCAAGCGTTGCCGCTCTTCCACACCCGGCCTATCAACGTGGTCGTCTTCCACGGTTCTCAGGGAATACTCGTTTTAAGGTGGGTTTCCCGCTTAGATGCCTTCAGCGGTTATCCCGTCCGGATATAGCTACCCTGCTATGCGGCTGGCGCCACAACAGGTCCACCAGAGATCCGTCCATCCCGGTCCTCTCGTACTAGGGACAGATCCTTTCAATATTCCTACACCCACGGCAGATAGGGACCGAACTGTCTCACGACGTTCTGAACCCAACTCACGTACCGCTTTAAATGGCGAACAGCCATACCCTTGGGACCTGCTCCAGCCCCAGGATGCGATGAGTCGACATCGAGGTGCCAAACAACCCCGTCGATATGGACTCTTGGGGGTCATCAGCCTGTTATCCCCGGCGTACCTTTTATCCGTTGAGCGATGGCCCTTCCACGCGGGACCACCGGATCACTATGACCGACTTTCGTCTCTGCTCGACTTGTCAGTCTCGCAGTCAGGCAGGCTTATGCCATTGCACTCAGCGAACGATTTCCGACCGTTCTGAGCCCACCATCGCGCGCCTCCGTTACTCTTTAGGAGGCGACCGCCCCAGTCAAACTACCCACCATACATTGTCCCGGACCCGGATAACGGGCCGCGGTTAGACATCCATAGTGATAAGGGTGGTATTTCAAGGGTGGCTCCACCTGAGCTGGCGCCCAGGTTTCAAAGCCTACCACCTATCCTACACATGCCACTACGAATGCCAATGTAAAGCTATAGTAAAGGTGCACGGGGTCTTTCCGTCTAACCGCAGGAACCCCGCATCTTCACGGGGAATTCAATTTCACTGAGTCTATGCTGGAGACAGCGGGGAAGTCGTTACGCCATTCGTGCAGGTCGGAACTTACCCGACAAGGAATTTCGCTACCTTAGGACCGTTATAGTTACGGCCGCCGTTTACTGGGGCTTCGATTCAGAGCTTGCACCCCTCCTCTTAACCTTCCAGCACCGGGCAGGCGTCAGACCCTATACGTCGTCTTGCGACTTCGCAGAGCCCTGTGTTTTTGATAAACAGTCGCTACCCCCTGGTCTGTGCCACCCTCCTCCACTTGCGTGGAAAAGGGTCACGCTTCTTCCGAAGTTACGCGTGCAATTTGCCGAGTTCCTTCAGCATAGTTCTCTCAAGCGCCTTGGTATACTCTACCAGTCCACCAGTGTCGGTTTCGGGTACGGTCTATAAGGAGGAGCTATTTCCTGGAACCACGCAGCAGCCCTTTCAATCCGATAAGATTGGACTACCTCAATGATCCGTCACTTCCTCCAGGCCCACGAATATTAACGTGGTTCCCATCGTCTACGCATTTCTGCCTCGACTTAGGGGCCGGCTAACCCTGCTCAGATTAGCTTTAAGCAGGAACCCTTGGACTTTCGGCGGGGGAGTCTCTCACTCCCCTTACGTTACTCATGTCAGCATTCGCACTTCTGATACCTCCACCACCCCTCACGGGTATGGCTTCATCAGCTTACAGAACGCTCCGCTACCGCAGCGTAATCCCGAAGGATTATCGCCACCCTAAGCTTCGGTGTATGGCTTGAGCCCCGTTACATTTTCGGCGCAAAGACCCTTATTTAGACCAGTGAGCTGTTACGCTTTCTTTAAATGATGGCTGCTTCTAAGCCAACATCCTGGTTGTTTTGGGATCCTCACATCCTTTCCCACTTAGCCATAACTTGGGGACCTTAGCTGTAGGTCAGGGTTGTTTCCCTTTTCACGACGGACGTTAGCACCCGCCGTGTGTCTGCCGACTAGTACTCCCAGGTATTCGGAGTTTGGTTAGGTTTGGTAATCCGGTGAGGACCCCTAGCCCATCCAGTGCTCTACCCCCTGGGGTATTCGGTCGACGCTCTACCTAAATAGATTTCGCGGAGAACCAGCTATTTCCGAGTTTGATTGGCCTTTCACCCCTAGCCACAAGTCATCCCGAACTATTGCAACAGTTATGGGTTCGGTCCTCCAGTAAGTGTTACCTTACCTTCAACCTGCTCATGGCTAGATCACTCGGTTTCGGGTCTAATGCGACGAACTGAACGCCCTGTTCAGACTCGCTTTCGCTGCGCCTACACCTAGCGGTTTAAGCTTGCTCGTCACACTAAGTCGCTGACCCATTATACAAAAGGTACGTGGTCACCCTTGCGGGCTCCCACTGTTTGTAGGCAATCGGTTTCAGGTACTCTTTCACTCCCCTTGTCGGGGTGCTTTTCACCTTTCCCTCACGGTACTAGTTCGCTATCGGTCATGCACGAGTACTTAGGCTTGGAGGGTGGTCCCCCCAATTTCAGACAGGATTTCACGTGTCCCGCCTTACTCAAGGACGATGATTTGCATTACGCGTACGGGGCTGTCACCCACTATGGCCCTACTTTCCAGAAGGTTCCGCTTGTCTCATCATCGCCACTGGCCTGGTCCGGGTTCGCTCGCCACTACTGCCGGAGTCTCGGTTGATGTCCTTTCCTACGGGTACTTAGATGTTTCAGTTCCCCGCGTTCGCCACTTTATCCCTATGTATTCAGGATAAGTTACCTATTATCGATACTTGGAAACCACAGCAGCAAGTTGCCCTGCTGCTCTGATTTTCCAAGCACCTTAGGTGGGTTTCCCCATTCGGAAATCTACGGATCAAAGGGTATTCGCACCTCCCCGTAGCTTATCGCAGCGTATCACGTCCTTCATCGCCTGTGCATGCCAAGGCATCCACCAATTGCCCTTAAGACACTTGATCGTTCTCATTGCCAATACCCACCGCGCGATCCCAAAGGGATCGTCGCTTCAGCGCGATCCGAAGGATCGTCGCTTCAGCCAAATCCTGTGCAGAATTCGGCTTGATGTTATTGGCACAAAAAGACCAGCTTCTCGAGATCGGTTCGAGGGTGCGGTTAGGCAAACCCATCATATGCGGGAGATTGAGCGTCTCCCGCGACAAATCACACCCCTTGCGGGCTATGAAGTTCGAACAAATCTTCTCTTTACGATGTCATACAGAACAGGCGGAGAGCCAAAGGCTCGCCGCAAACTCTTGAACGAATGACTTTTTCTCAGCCAGCTTCACATCCACTCGACACCCTTTCTTCCTCAGAAGAAGCGACAATCCTGCGGATTGCGCGGCGACAATCCTGCGGATTGCGCGGAGATGGTGGAGCCGGACGGGATCGAACCGACGACATCCTGCTTGCAAAGCAGGCGCTCTCCCAGCTGAGCTACGGCCCCTTGATAACACCTCTTCGACCTTACCTTGTCGAGGAATGGTGGGCCTGGGAGGACTTGAACCTCCGACCTCACGCTTATCAAGCGCGCGCTCTAACCAACTGAGCTACAAGCCCTAAGCCCCAAGCGCAGATGGTAGCCAGCTTCGAGGCAGAGCCTCGCAAGGCCGCCAAATCTAACTAAAACCGGCGGCCGTCGCGGCTCGTGCCGCGCCCTCGCGGAGCGCCAGCACCCAAAGGGTGCGATGCGGCGCGCGAGCGCAATCAAAGTCATTCGCGAAGAAAGAGAAACGAAGGCGGCAGACCCGCTTAAGGTATGCGCGACGGTAAGAGTGACTCTCTTCCGTCTTGTTCCAAGAGAACCGAAAGGCAGAGGCTCGCCATTTCATCCGAAGATGAAAGGCCGGGCGTTTCCATTAGGGTTCTTCCTTAGAAAGGAGGTGATCCAGCCGCAGGTTCCCCTACGGCTACCTTGTTACGACTTCACCCCAGTCGCTGACCCTACCGTGGTCGCCTGCCTCCTTGCGGTTAGCACAGCGCCTTCGGGTAAAACCAACTCCCATGGTGTGACGGGCGGTGTGTACAAGGCCCGGGAACGTATTCACCGCGGCATGCTGATCCGCGATTACTAGCGATTCCAACTTCATGCACTCGAGTTGCAGAGTGCAATCCGAACTGAGATGGCTTTTGGAGATTAGCTCGACCTCGCGGTCTCGCTGCCCACTGTCACCACCATTGTAGCACGTGTGTAGCCCAGCCCGTAAGGGCCATGAGGACTTGACGTCATCCCCACCTTCCTCTCGGCTTATCACCGGCAGTCCCCTTAGAGTGCCCAACTGAATGCTGGCAACTAAGGGCGAGGGTTGCGCTCGTTGCGGGACTTAACCCAACATCTCACGACACGAGCTGACGACAGCCATGCAGCACCTGTCACCGGTCCAGCCGAACTGAAGGTCTCCATCTCTGGAGACCGCGACCGGGATGTCAAGGGCTGGTAAGGTTCTGCGCGTTGCTTCGAATTAAACCACATGCTCCACCGCTTGTGCGGGCCCCCGTCAATTCCTTTGAGTTTTAATCTTGCGACCGTACTCCCCAGGCGGGAAGCTTAATGCGTTAGCTGCGCCACCGACAAGTAAACTTGCCAACGGCTAGCTTCCATCGTTTACGGCGTGGACTACCAGGGTATCTAATCCTGTTTGCTCCCCACGCTTTCGCACCTCAGCGTCAGTACCGAGCCAGTGAGCCGCCTTCGCCACTGGTGTTCCTCCGAATATCTACGAATTTCACCTCTACACTCGGAATTCCACTCACCTCTCTCGGACTCGAGATACCCAGTATCAAAGGCAGTTCCGGGGTTGAGCCCCGGGATTTCACCCCTGACTTAAATATCCGCCTACGTGCGCTTTACGCCCAGTAATTCCGAACAACGCTAGCCCCCTTCGTATTACCGCGGCTGCTGGCACGAAGTTAGCCGGGGCTTCTTCTACGGTTACCGTCATTATCTTCACCGTTGAAAGAGCTTTACAACCCTAGGGCCTTCATCACTCACGCGGCATGGCTGGATCAGGCTTGCGCCCATTGTCCAATATTCCCCACTGCTGCCTCCCGTAGGAGTTTGGGCCGTGTCTCAGTCCCAATGTGGCTGATCATCCTCTCAGACCAGCTATGGATCGTCGCCTTGGTAGGCCATTACCCCACCAACTAGCTAATCCAACGCGGGCTCATCCATCTCCGATAAATCTTTCTCCAAAAGGACGTATACGGTATTAGCTCCAGTTTCCCGGAGTTGTTCCGTAGAGATGGGTAGATTCCCACGCGTTACTCACCCGTCTGCCGCTCCCCTTGCGGGGCGCTCGACTTGCATGTGTTAAGCCTGCCGCCAGCGTTCGTTCTGAGCCAGGATCAAACTCTCAAGTTTAGTAAGACTTTGATTTGGCTTTATCTGGTCACGCTTTGAATTGACGAGAACATTCACACCTGGACACTGATCGTGCCCTGGTAGACTTATTCTCTCAAAACGTGTCCGCCAAAGTCTCGTTCGAACCTCCCATCCCTGGCGGAATGAAAGGTTCAGCAGGACTCTGCCGCCCACGTTTCTCTTTCTTCAATATTCAATTGTCAAAGAACAGACATCGCAGACGC
>NZ_RZSU01000195.1:0-5829 GCF_003997585.1 Mesorhizobium sp. M5C.F.Cr.IN.023.01.1.1
ACCAGCCCCGGCCCAACCGGCCGCCCCGGCCGAACCGGCCGCGCCGGTCGATCCGAACGCTGTGGTCGCCACGATCAACGGCCAGACGCTGACCGAGGCAGACCTTGCCCTTGCCGAAGGCGAGCTGTCGCAGCAGTTTGCGCAGATGCCGCCCGAACAGCGCCGCGCCGCAGCACTTTCGGCGGCGATCGAGATCAAGGTCATGGCTGCCCAGGCGGTCACCACCGGCCTCGACAAGGATCCCGACTTCCAGCGCCGCATGGCATTCCTGCAGCAGCGCGCCCTGCATGGCGAAATGGTCGAGAAGGTTGTCCTCGGCAAGGTCACGGATGCCGAAATTCGCGCCCGCTACGACCAGGAAATCGCCAACACGCCGCCGACCAACGAGGTGCATGCCCGTCACATCCTCGTGAAGACGAAGGAAGAGGCCGATACGATCATCAAGCAGCTCGACGGCGGCGCCGATTTCCAGAAGCTCGCCAACGAGCACACAAGCGATCCGAGCGGCAAGACCAGCGGCGGCGATCTCGGCTGGTTCGGACCCGGCCAGATGGTGCCGGAGTTCGACAAGGCGGTCTTCGCGCTGGCGGTCGGCAAATACACCGAGCAGCCGGTGCAGTCGCAGTTCGGCTGGCACGTCATCCAGGTCGAGGACAAGCGCGCCAAGCAGCCGCCGGCCTTCGACCAGGTCAAGGACCAGGCCCGCCAGGCGGTTATCCGCGACAAGTACATCGCGCTGGTAAAGTCGCTGCGCGCCGAGGCCAAGGTCGAGATCCCGGACGAGAAGCTGAAGAAGACGGTCGACGCGCTGGAAAACGCCAAGTAGGCGCGCCATTGCCCGGCAGGCAGAGATGGGCTGTCCTCTCAATACTTGGGTTCCTCGCCCACCGCGAAGCGGGGGAGAGGTGGCTCGGCGAAGCGACCGGAGAGGGGGCTTCGTAGAGCCCGGTCCCCTCTCCGTCTCGGCTTCGCCGAGCCACCTCTCCCCACTTTCGTGGGGCGAGGAACCCAAGCTGGAATGAAGCCGAGATCCTCCCCCTGCCCGGGAACAGGGAGCTTCTCTACCTATCCAACGATGCGGCGACGCCGTGAACGCTGCCGGATCGCCGGCGGCGAGTTTGCCGTTGGAGCGATGCCTTTTACCACATAGCCAACCGCCCTGCGCAGCATCGCTTCGTCTTCGTCGAGGCGATTGGTCAAAAGATGAGTCCAGGCAAAGGAGGCGACCAGGTCGGCGACGAGCGTGGAATCGACGTCGGCCGCCACTTCGCCTCTTGCCTTGGCGCGTTCGATCATCTGGGCGGTATGGGCATGGCGTCCTTTCGTGTATTCGACAAGCACGGCGGCTACGGTCGCATCCGACTGCGCCTCGGCGATCAGCGATCTGAAGACGCTGCCTGAGGACGTTTCATGCCAGTGCGAGAACAGGTTCTTCAGGAAGCCGACGAGATCATCCTCGAGGTTTCCGGTATCGGGGTTGTCGACGCGCTTTAGCCGCTGATAGACGTCGAAGAGCAAAGCGGCCTTGCTCGGCCACCAGCGATAGATCGTAGGCTTTCCAGCACGCGCCCGCCGCGCCACCGCTTCGATCGAGAAGCCGGAATAACCGGCCTCGACCAGCACCGCCTCGGCGGCGTCGAGAATGGCGTCGGCGCTGTCGGGGTTGCGCCGCGCGCCAATTGATTTGCGGGCCTGATCTGCGTCCTCACCCATCTGCTTTTTTCCTTATCGGCAAGTTTCCTCAGCATGCATATACGACATCTTGACGAAACGAAACGACCCGTTTTATATAACGGTACGTTTCGTAACGATAAGGAGAGACCAATAACCTCGACCGCCGCCCGCTTCTCGCGCCTCCGCTTTGCGCTGCTGGTGCTTGCCGGCGTCTATCCGCTGATCACCGCCATCCTCTATGTCGTGTTCCCGCTGACCGAACAGTGGGAGATCTGGCAGCGCACGCTGGTCACCGCCCCGCTGATGGTCGCGATCATGATCTGGGGCCTCATTCCGGGCGTGCAGAAGATGTTCCGGAGGTTCCTCAATCCTGCCCAATGAAGGAAGCGTGCTGCAGGCAGTTTGATGTCGTCCGCAACGGTCGGGAAAACGCCCTTGCACCGGCGCCCGCTATCGGGCAAACCGGCGTTCCCCTTGCGATTTTCCCGCCCGAGGTCTTCATGTCAGCCACCATTTCGCCGCTCGCGCCGAAGAAGTACCCCAAAATGCCTGACATCGAGGGCGTCCGCATCGCCACCGCCGAGGCCGGGATAAAGTACAAGAACCGCACAGACCTGCTGACCATGGTCTTCGATGCCGGCACCACGGTCGCCGGCGTGTTCACCAAGTCGAAATGCCCGTCGGCGCCGGTCGATTTCTGCCGGCAGAATCTCGGGCAGGGCAAGGCGCGCGTCCTGGTCGTCAATTCCGGCAACGCCAATGCCTTCACCGGCAAGAAGGGCCGTACCTCCACGGCAATGACCGGCGAGGCTGCAGCCAAGGCTGCGGGCTGCACGCCGGGCGAGGTTTTTCTAGCCTCGACCGGCGTCATTGGCGAGCCGCTGGATGCCGGCAAGTTCAGCCATCTGCTCGCCGGACTGGTCAAGGACGGCAGGCCGGATCTGTGGACCGAAGCCGCCAAGGCGATCATGACCACGGACACCTATCCGAAATTGGCGACCGTGACGGTGAAACTCGGCGACGTCGACGTCACCATCAACGGCATTGCCAAGGGCGCCGGCATGATCGCGCCCGACATGGCGACGATGCTCTCCTTCATCGCCACCGATGCGCCGATCGCAGCCCCCGTGCTGCAGGATCTTTTGTCACGCGGCACGGCCAAGACCTTCAATGCGGTCACCGTCGACAGCGACACCTCGACCAGTGACACGCTGCTGATGTTCGCCACTGGCACCGCGTCCAGGCGCGGCGCGCCTGATATCACCGATGCCGGGGATGCGTGCCTCGGCGCCTTCCGCCGCGCGCTCGGCAAGGTGCTGAAATCGCTGGCGCTGCAAGTGGTGCGCGACGGCGAGGGCGCCCGCAAGCAGGTCGAGGTCACCGTCACCGGCGCGAAATCGGCCCGCTCGGCCAAGCGCATCGCGCTGTCGATCGCCAATTCGCCGCTGGTCAAGACGGCGGTCGCCGGCGAGGATGCCAATTGGGGTCGCGTCGTCATGGCCATCGGCAAGGCCGGCGAACCGGCCGACCGCGACCTTCTGTCGATCTGGTTCGGCGATATCAGGCTGGCGCATGAGGGCGAGCGCGATGTCGCCTACTCCGAGGAGGCGACATCGGCCTACATGAAGCGCGACGAGATCCGCATCCATGCCGATATCGGCATCGGCCGCGGCAAGGCGACGGTGTGGACTTGCGACCTCACCAAGGAGTATGTCGCCATCAACGGCGATTATCGGAGCTGATGGCGTTGGTTTCCAGACATCCGGCAAGCGTGCTTGCCATCGTGCGCCGCTATGAGGCGGCCGGCTTTCGCGCCTGGCCGGCGGCGGCGGTGCATTATGACGGCACCTGGGTGGTGCGGCTGACGGCGGGCCATCCGGCCAAGCGGCTGAATTCAGTCAATCCGCTCGATCCCGGCGACATCCAGCACATCGCCGAGCGCATCGGCCGCGCCAGCCGCCGTTTCGACGCCTATGGCCGGCCGCTGACCTTCCGCATATCGCCGCTGTCGGGTCCGGTCCTTTCCAAACATTTCGACAGCGAAGGCTGGAGCACATTCGACGAATCGCTGGTCATGCGGCTGCCGCTGGCGGACGCCCAGCTCGATGCCGCCATGGACCAGATCCCGCTGAAGGACATCAGCCGCTTCATCGGCGCGTCGCTCAAAGTAAGCGGCTCGGATGTGTCGCTGCGGCCGGGCCTGTCGGAGATCATCGGCGCCATCCAGCCGGAAGCCGGGCTGTTCGCGCTCGAAAAGGGCACCGAACCGCTGGCGACGCTGATCTGCGTCCACGATGGCGATCTTGCCGGGCTGTTCGAGATCGCCACCGACAGATCGGTACGCAACCAGGGCCACGGCCGCCACCTCATTCTGTCAGCGCTGAAATGGGCCCGGCTGCGCGGCGCCCGGGAAGCCTGGCTGCAGGTCGAGGCCGACAATGCGCCGGCGCTGGCGCTTTATCGTTCGCTCGGGTTCGACGAAGTCTATCGTTACCATTATCGCCGGCCGCCCGGCGCATGACCGGCCCGAACCCTGTCGGCAAGCGCCTGCTCCTGGTCGCAGCCTGCGCGCTGGTCGATACCGACGGCCGCGTGCTGCTGGCGCAGCGGCCCGAAGGCAAGCAGCTCGCCGGCCTGTGGGAGTTTCCGGGCGGCAAGGTCGAGCCCGGCGAGACGCCGGAAGAATGCCTCATCCGTGAGTTGTACGAGGAGATCGGCATCGAAACCGATATTCCCTGCCTGGCGCCGTTCACCTTCGCCAGCCATTCCTACGATGATTTTCACCTGCTGATGCCGCTGTTCGTCTGCCGTCGCTTCCGCGGCATCGCGCAGCCGAAGGAAGGGCAGGTGCTGAAATGGGTGCGGCCGCGCCAGATGCGCGATTTTCCGATGCCGCCGGCCGACGCGCCGTTAATCCAGTTCCTCATCGATCTTTTGTGATTGTACCGTCCGAGACTTAGACAACGTTAATGGAAGATTTATCTTGCCGTGAAAAATTGACGGCATGGAAATCGTGGGAAGGCCGTGTTCAGGCCTTCGCCGGAGGGCGGTTGCATGAGCCTCGACAGGGACTGGGATTCGATCCGACCCGACCGCAGCTTTAGCGCTGTCCATGCCGGCATGGGCATATTGCGGATCACGCTGCTGTTCGGCTCGGCCGCGGTGGCGCTGGCCTTGATCGCGACGCCCTTGCTCGACAGCCGGACGCGATCCGCCCGCGACCATTTTGTCGGCGGCCTCGACGGAATGAGCACAGGCTCGGTCGGGAGCACGAGGTCGACCGGCCATCGTGGGACCTACACGCTGCGCAAGAGCGTGCTGCAGCCGCTGCCCAGTTCGGTCTGCGTGATACGCGACAATGGCAAACGCAGCGGCGACTGCTGAGATGGTTTAGAGCAGCCGTTTCACCGCCTGTTAAGCCTGTGCCATTAACCTTTCTTAACAAGTCGGCGCTAGAGTTCCGGCAAGCGGGATCGACGGCCATGAAAACATTGCTGCAACGATTTTGGGAAGACAAGACCGGCGCGACGGCCATCGAATATGGGCTGATCGTGACCGTGCTGTCGCTTACCATCATAGGCGGCATCGGCCAGGCGGCTGACGCACTCTCGTGGCTGTTCAGCGACAATTCCAGCAGGCTTGTGAACGCTTTCGCGCAGTGATCGCGACCGGCCACCAGCATCCATAGAAATCCGGTCGACAGAATCCGGTCAACGCCCGCCGGGATTTTCCAGTATCGTCTTCAGCGATATTTTCGCCGAGCCCGGCTTCAGCGGTTTTTGCTGCGAGGCGTCGGGCGCCCAGCCTGACATCCAGACGATCGGAAAACTCGCCCTGATGCGACCATCGGCATCCGAAAACCGCTCGGCGTAGATTTCGGCGACGCGGGCAAACAGCCTTCGTGTGCCGGGTCGCCTGCTGCGGTCGATGAGCGCGCTGGTCTCGCCCATCGCCCGCAGGTCCGCCATCAGACCGAACAGGGAATCGTAGCGCACCGTCACCGTCTCGACATCGGCGACGGGCAAGGCCAGGCCGGCGCGTTGCAAAAGCGCGCCGGCGTCGCGCACGTCGGTGAACGGGATGACGCGCGGGCTGGCGCCGCCGTAAAGCTCGGTCTCGGCGGCGATCAGGCTTTCGCGCAGCTCGGAAAGCGTA
>NZ_RZSU01000196.1:0-5722 GCF_003997585.1 Mesorhizobium sp. M5C.F.Cr.IN.023.01.1.1
GTCACACTTCGAACGCTGCCGGCGCGATGCCGGAACCAACAGGAGAGATGCGAAATGTTTAGAAAGATGCTTTTCGGTGCTGTTTCGGCCATCGCCATGACGATGGGCGCGGCTCAGGCACAGGACCTGAAGGAATTCCGCGTCGGCATTCTGGGCGGCGAGAACGAAGCCGACCGTCTGCGCAACTACCAGTGCTTCGCCGACCACATCAAGGAAGTCCTCGGTGTCGAGAAAGTTTCGCTGTTCCCGGCCGCCGACTACGACGGCGTCATCCAGGGCCTGCTTGGCGGCACGCTTGACTTTGCCGAACTGGGCGCTTCCGGCTACGCCAAGATCTATCTCGAAAACAAGGACGCGGTTCAGCCGATCCTGACGACGGTTCAGACCGACGGTTCGACCGGCTACCATTCGGTCATGGTTGCCCGTGCTGATTCCGGCATCAAGACGCTCGCCGACATGAAGGGCAAGAAACTCGGTTTCGCCGATCCCGATTCGACTTCTGGTTATCTGATCCCGGTCACCTCACTGCCCAAGGACATCGGCATGGATGTGAAGAGCTACTTCGCGTCGACCGGTTTCGGCGGCGGCCACGAACAGCTCGTCCTTGAAGTTCTGAAAGGCACGTTCGATGCCGGCACCACCTGGGCCTCCGGCGTCGGCGAGTTTAACGACGGCTACAGCTCGGGCAATCTTCGCAAGATGGTCGACAAGGGCGTGCTCAAGATGGACGACCTTGTCGAATTGTGGCAGTCGCCGCTGATCCCGAATGGCCCGCTGGTCGTGCGTACGTCGATCGACGCCGGCGCCAAGCAGAAGATCACCGATTTCCTCACCAAGCTTCCGGAAACCGACCCGGCCTGTTTCTCGGCGATACAAGGCGGCGATTACAAGGGCTATTCGCCGGTCACCCCGGAATTCTATCAGCCGATCATCGACGCCCGTAAGGCGAAGATCGGCTCGTAATCAAACTGCCACAACGCCGCCGGGGCCATGTGCCGCCGGCGGCGTTGCCGCATCAGGGCCGGGGATCTATCGATGAGTGCGACCGACGTATACCGAGCGCCTGCGCTCTCACCGGAGGGAGCCACAGTCGAGCGGCACTGGCGCGACCTCGCCGCCCGCCGGCGCCTTTACACGATCGGAGGCCTGGTTTTCCTGTTTCTTGCACTCTCTGGCTCGCTCTGGTTCGCCAACGAAACCAACGCCGGAAAGTTTTTCGACCGCCTTCCTTACGTCGCCGACTTTTTCGCCGAGTTGAAGCCGCGCGACTGGTTCGACCCGGTGCGCGCGCTGTTCGACCTGCCGTCCCCCTATGACGATGGCAGCCTCAAATTCGACTACCCCGAAGGCCGGGTCTACCTGACCCAGAGCATCTACATTCCGGAGTATTTCCACCGGATGATCGAGACGCTGAACATAGCTCTGTTTTCAACGCTGGTGGGCGCCACATTCGGTTTCCTGCTCTGCTTCCTCGCTGCAGGCAATATCACGGCCAGCCGCTGGCTCCGTTTCGCCACGCGCCGCTTCCTTGAAATTGTCCGCGCCTTTCCGGAAATCGTCATCGCCGGCTTCTTTCTGGCGGTCTTCTCGCTCGGACCGATTCCGGCGATCCTCGCGGTCAGCATCCACACCGTCGGCGCACTCGGAAAAATGTTCTTCGAGGTGGTCGAGAATGTCGACATGAAGCCTGAAGAAGGCTTGCGCGCCCTCGGTGCCAACTGGGTCGAACGGGTGTGGTTCGGCATCGTGCCCCAGGTCCTGCCCAACTTCATGAGCTATTTCCTGCTCCGCTTCGAGATCAATGTGCGCGCTTCGACCATTCTCGGCGCCGTCGGCGCCGGCGGCATCGGCGAATCCCTGCGTCTTTCGATCAGCCGGGGCCATGAGGCCAAGACCCTCGCCATCGTCTTCCTGCTGTTCTGCACGATTGTTGCCGTCGATCAGTTTTCGGCGTGGCTGAGACACCGTCTTGTCGGCCGGCAAGCGTTCGCATACGGGCGCGGAGAGTAACGGAATGAACGCCGAAGCCATCAACGACATCGCCGCTCGCCATCCAGACGCGTTCCGGCGCTCCCTGTGGAGGCGCTATGCCACCCCGATCGGCATCCTTCTCTGTATTCTCTACACCTTCTACTGTTCGTGGTTCTTCTCAGTCGCCAGCGTGCTCGAAAAGGCGAACTGGAACCTTGCCGGCGCTTATCTCGCCGACTGGGTGTCTTACGAAATCCGGCCCGACATCGAGTTCAAAGATAACTATCTGACGATCGACTACTCCCGCTTTTCCAAACTGGGATCCAATCCAGATCCCGACTGGGTGGCCAAGCAGATGGCCGTCATCGAGCGGCGGGTCGAGGCAGCGCCGGCACCGGCGATCTCGACCAACAAGTCATCGCAGGATTCGTTCATGGCGCCCGGCGCGCGGACTGCCGAGAACCCGGCCGCCCCGTTGGGCCAATCCGCTCCGGCGGCACCTGAAACGGTGCGCGAAAACGCCGTTGTGGCGGCGACTGTCACCCTTGGCAATGGCCGGATCGCCATCACCCCAAACCTCGTCACCGTGACGCGCGGCGCCGAAAGCGTCATCTTCGATATTGCCAAGGACGGTTCTGTCACGCCGCGCACACCGCTGCCCGACTGGATCGAGCAACGCAGGCCAGGCTCGACAGCCTACGTCTCTTTTGGATTTCTCGGTCGCGCAGAGGTGCAAAATGACGAAGTCGTCGCCTGGAGACGTTTCTTCGGCTGGGCCAATTTCGTCTTTGACACGAACTCGCCATTCTGGGGAAAGCCGTTCGGCGAGGTCGCTTCACTGGTCGTCTTCGGGGTACGCATCGACCCGTCACGGTCGAACGCGGCACTCGCCTGGGACAACATCCTCAACAACGCCGAATGGCAGCATGGAGACGTCTGGCTGAAACTCTTGCAAACCATCGTCATGGCTTTTGTCGGCACGGTGCTGGCCTCGATCGTCGCCTTTCCGCTCGCCTTTCTGGCTGCACGCAACGTCACGCCGAGCCGGATCGCCAACCAGGCAACAAAACGCTTTTTCGATTTCCTGCGCTCGGTCGACATGCTGATCTGGGCGCTGTTCTTCACACGCGGCTTCGGTCCGGGACCGCTGGCCGGCATGTCGGCCATCTTCTTCACCGACACCGGAACCCTCGGCAAACTCTATTCCGAGGCACTGGAAAACATCGACGACAAGCAGCGCGAGGGCATCCGCTCGGTTGGCGCCACGCCGGCAATGGTGCAGCGCTACGGCGTGCTGCCCCAGGTTCTGCCGGTATTCCTTAGCCAATCGCTCTATTTCTGGGAATCGAACACCCGGTCAGCGACGATCATAGGGGCTGTCGGCGCCGGCGGCATCGGTCTGAAATTGTGGGAGGCCATGCGCACCAATACCAATTGGGCCAATGTTTTCTACATGGTTCTGCTGATCCTTGTTGTCGTCTTTATCTTCGACAACATTTCCAGTTTTCTCCGCCGCAAACTGATGGGGACAGTCGGAAACGGCAACGATGAGCGGCGCGTTTCCGCCCGTTCGGCCGCAGCTCAGATCGCCTGAGAGGAAGGCCCGGCTGCGTTCAGCGCACCAGCCTTTTTCCAGCCACTCCTGATATGCTTGTAGCCGTCGCGGTAGACGGCTTCCGGGCTTTCCGAAAAATCGCGCCAGACCTTGGTTGCCGCCGCCAAATCCTTCAGCGAGCGGCCGAAGGCCTCGATCGTCAGCCAGTCGTCATAGCCACTCTTGCGGATGGCCGAAAACGTCTCCTTCCACGGAATGTGGCCGCGCCCAGGTACACCGCGATCATTCTCCGAAATATGGATATGGACGACATTTTTATGGTTGCGCGTATAGGCGCCGATCGGGTCGGCCTCCTCGATATTGGCGTGGAACGTGTCGTACATCGCCTTGATATGCGGCCGGTCGATTGCGTCGACATGCTCGGACAGATCGTCCATCGTGTTCAGCAGGTAGCATTCGAAGCGGTTGAGCGCCTCCAGCCCGATGGTGACGTTCCTCTTGCCGGCATGGTCGCCGATGGCGCGTTGCGAAGCAACGGAGCGCTTCTTCTCCGCCGCCGTCGGCCCGCTGCCGGAGAAGGCGCCCAGTGTCGAATGCAGCGGGCCGCTCAACGTTTTGGCGCCGAGCGCAGCTGAGCAGTCAATCGCCCATTTCATATAGTCGATCCCGGCCTTGCGCGTTGCGCCATCGGCCGAGATCAGATTCATCGCCGGATTGCCCATCGCTGAAACGGCGGTGCGCTCCAGCCCGATGCGGTCGAGCAGTTCGCCAAGTTTTGTGTAGTCGTCCGGCGTGCCGGCAAAGATCGGTATCTCGACGCCATCGAAGCCGGTCGCCTTGATCTCCCTAAGCAGTGGCTCGTGTTTCTTCGACACGGCCGTCGTCCACAAGAACATGCACATGCCGATTTTCATCGACACCCCTCCCCCTTGATCCACTGCTGCTTCTTAAATCAGAGCTTCGTCCAAGCCCCGTTCTTCCTCGACGACTTCACGCAGGCTTCGATGAAGGCCATGCCTTCGACGCCGTCCTGGATGGTCGGGAAGATAACATCCTTAGCCGGCTTGCCGCCTTTGCGGCGCGCCGCGCGGATGGCGCGGGCCGCCTCCTGGTAGATGTTGGCGAAGCCTTCGAGATAGCCTTCCGGATGGCCTGACGGAACCCTGCTGACGCGCCCGGCGACGGGCAGCGCGCCGGCGCCGTTCCGGGTGATCAACTGCTTCGGCTGGCCGAACGGCGTGTACCAGAGATAGTTCGGGTCGGCCTGCACCCATTCAAGTCCGCCCTTCGAGCCGTAGATGCGCAGCTTCAGCCCGTTCTCGTGGCCGGGCGCCACCTGGCTCGCCCAGATCATGCCCTTGGCCGGGTGCGACTTGCCGACCGGTTTGAAGCGCAGCATCACGTTGACATTGTCGTCGAGTTGCCGCCCCGGCACGAAGGCGTCGAGATCGGCGGAAAGTGAATCGAGCTCCAGCCCGCAGACGAAGCGCGCGAGATTGTAGGCATGCGTGCCGATGTCGCCCAGCGCACCGCCGGCACCCGCCTGCTTGGGGTCGGAGCGCCAGGCCGCCTGCTTCTGGCCGGTAGCGGCGAGGTCCTCGGTCAGCCAGTCCTGCGGATATTCAGACTGCACGATGCGGATGTCGCCGAGCTGCCCCTTGGCTATCATCTCGCGCGCCTGCCGTACCATCGGATAGGCGGTGTAATTATGCGTCAGCACGAACACTTTGCCGGTCTTTTCAACTAGTGCCGCCAGCTTCTTTGCCTCGGCCAGCGTCGTCGCCAACGGCTTGTCGCAGATGACATGGATGCCGGCCTCGAGAAACGCCTTCGCCGCCGGCACATGGACATTGTTGGGCGTGACGATGGCCACCGCCTCGATGCCGTCCGGCCGCTTGGCCTCGGCCTTGGCCATCTCGGCGAACGAGCTGTAGCTGCGCGCCGGATCGAGCCCGAGCTCCTCGGCCGATGCCTTGGCACGCGCCGGATCCGACGATAAGGCACCTGCCACCAGCACGAACTCATTGTCCATGCGCGCCGCGATCCGGTGCACGGCACCGATGAAGGCGCCTTGCCCTCCGCCGACCATGCCGTAGCGGATCGGGCCGCCTCCCGTTTCCGATTTCGATGCGCTGACCATTATTTTCTCCCTCGTCTGAAATACCCCTCCCCCTTAGGGGAGGGTGGCCCGAAGAG